>JALYUD010000138.1 GCA_030853905.1 Vulcanimicrobiota bacterium | reverse complement strand
TTCTTGCAGAGGGTAGCGGCGAACCGGCCGGTCATGCCACACGCCTGCAGTGCGCGTTCGACCAGATTGTCGTGGCGCAGCGCCGGCTCGTCGACGTGGAAGCCCGCAACGGCGTTGCGTTCTAGGTCGATGCGGTCGTACAAGGCGACCGGCAGCATGACGCTGCGCAAGGTGTGGTAGCCGTCGTCGCGCCGGCCCAGAATCTCGAGCGTCGCGTTGATCTTCGCCGGCGCGAGCAAGGTCGGCACGTTGCTCGCTTCCTTCGGTCGGCGCCGCCCGGGGCCTCGTGGCGATCATACAGGCGCGTCGCAGGACAGCGGGAAGGTCATCATCCGTGACGCCGTCGTACGATGCGCAACGCAACGAGTTCTGCGCCTACGTCCTGCCCGAATCCGAAACGCCGTTCGGGCTGACCTTGGGCAACTACAAGACGTTTGCGTCGTGCACGCCCAAGGGCGGCGTGCGCGGCCTGTGGGACGCGGACAGCGACCGCATCATCTTCGGTACGCACCAAATCTCGTACCGGCTGCGCGACCGGGCGTGCACGATCGCACCGGCCCAGATCGAGCGGACCTTCACCTTTCTGCCGTACGCCCAAATCTCGCAGTTCGCGCTCGACGAACGGCTGCTCATCACCGAAACGTTCTACGTTCCGCACGGCGTCAATCACGCGCGCGCGGTGGCGTTCGTCGTCGACGTAACCCTGCACAACGCCGGCACGGAACCGGTCGATGCGGCCGTTTTTCCGTGGGCGCTCCTGGTCGGGCAACGCTTTTACGGCGAGCCCGAAAAGGAAGTGCACGCCGCAATCGACGGCACGACGATCGCCGCGTGGAACGACGAGACCGGCGGCGCGCGCGTCTGGGGCGGGTCGCGCGCTCCTCATGCGTCGGTCGTCGCATTGCGCGAACAGGTTCTGCTCGCTGCGATGCGCCGCGGTTCGCTGCGCGAGGAGGGGCACGTCGACGAAGTAACGCCGCAGCTTGCCGAGTTCGCGCGCGGTCGCATCTTCGGCGCTTTCGAATTCCGCATCGCGGTCGCACCGGGCGCGCGCGAGACACTGCGGTTAGCGGTCGCCTTCCACGGCGGCGGACGTGGGCTCGCCCGAGCGGCGTTCGAAGAACTGCGCGACGACCCGCGCGCGCTCGACGACACGCAGCGCTACTACGGTGGAACCCTGGCCGACGCGCGCTTCATGGTGCCCTCACCAGTCATCAGCCGCGGCGTCGTTTGGGCGAAGACGAACATGCTGCGCGTCATCAAAGAGTATCCGCACGGCTGGGGTTCGACCAATTCGCCGCCTTCGGATATCCTCGTCTCGCGCGACACGTCGTGGTTCGTGCACGGGTTCGACTATTTTCTGCCCGACTTCAGCCGCGACGCCATTGAACTCTTCAACCGCAACATCGAAGAGTCGGGGCAAGTCGTCGAATACGTGCGCGGCTCGAGCGGCTTTCGCACCTCGTACGATCTGAACATCAACGACGATACGCCGCTGCATCTGATCGCGATCCTGCACCACTACAACGCGACCCTCGATGACGGGTGGGTCAAGAGCCTCCTGCCGCTGATCGTGAAAATCGCCGACTACATGCTGGCGCAGCGGGACGAGAACGGTCTCGTGTATTGCAACGCCAAGGGCGTCGACATGTACGGCATCACCTCGTGGCGCAACATCATCCCGTACTATACGCTCGACGGAGCCGTCACCGAAATCAACGCCGAGGCGGTGTTCGCGCTCGAGGCGGCGGCGATGCTGTGCGCGGTCGCGGGCGAGCATACGCTGTGGGAGCGTTTCGCACGGGAAGCCGAATTGCTGCGCACAGCGATGATGACATGGTTGTTCAATAGCGATACGGGCGCCTTCGTGCTCAACTACGATAAAGACCATAACTATCAGGACAACTTTACGGCGGATGAACTGTTCCCGGTGCTCTTCGAAGTGGCCGATCCCGAGCAGCGTCGCGCAATCCTGGCGCGACTTTCCGAGCCCGATTTTCTGACGAGCGTCGGCTTGCGTACGATCTCGACCGCGGATTCGTGGTACTTTCCCTCGCACGGGTTCGGGTTGCTCGGCGGCGTGTGGCCCGATCTGACCTTATGGTTCGCGGTTGCGCTGGCGCGCAACGGTTCGATCGATGCCTGCGCGCACTGGCTGGAAGCGATCTATGCCGCGATGGAAGCGGGAGCGTCGCGCAACGCCGTTCCGGGGCAATACGCCGAGTGGTTCGACGGCGGTTCGCTGACCAATCGCGGCATGTATCTCTCACCGTGGACCGGCGCGAAGTATTTGTGGGCCGTCGCCGAGACCGTTTGCGGAATCGACGGGTATCGCACGAGCGGTCGCCCTCATCTCGTGCCGCGGGTGCCGAGCGGCTGGCGTTGGGCCGCCGGCGTGCGAGTGCGGATGGGGCCGTCGCGGCGAACCTACGTCATCGACGTCGACGGGCAGACGATCTACGGCGACATGGCGGAGCTCTCGGCCGACGAACCGTATCGTTGCGTGTTTGCCGGGCATGACGTCAGCGACGAGGTGACCACGTCACCGATCGAGGTGGGAGTGGTGGCTTTCGAAGACGAGCGCGGTGCCGTGCGGGCGTTCATCTGCAACCTTGACGACGCCGAACGCGACGTCGTCCTGACCTTTCGCGACGTCGTGCTGCGGCGCCGCGTCGCAGCCGGAGCATTGCTTGAGGTTACGCTGCATGGCGAGCCCGTCGACCTCGCCGCCTTCGCCGCAGCTCGCGATGTCCTGGAACCGGCTGCACTGGGGACACTAGAGGATTCAACTGCGTTGAATCCTCGCGTTTGCGACTTCGCCGCAAGCCGCCCGCCATACGTCCGACACGGACGAGCGTCGCCAGTCGGGCAAAGCCCGACAGGTATCCCCTAGTGGGTCCGCGCGTCGGACTCTCGTCGGTGCTCATCCTCGGCGCGATCGTGCTGCTCGTCGCGATTGCGGTCGGCAACGGGATGGGCAACCGGGTCCTGGGTCAAGTCGCCGGGCGGGTCTCGATCTTATCGGCGACGCCGCTTCCCGTTGCGACGCCGTCTCCGGGCGCATCGGACAACCCCAAGAGCTTCTCGTGGAAGCATCGCCAAGTGATCAGCGTGGCGACGGATCCGGCTTTTCCGGATCCGCGCGTGACGCCGGAACCGACCCCGGTGCCGACCGCGCCTCCGACGTTGCAGCCGACCCCCAAGCCGACGCGCAGGGCGACGCGCGCCGCGGCGTCGCCTCGTCCGCAAGCGACGGAGCGGCACTCGACGTACACGTCCCCGCCCATGCTGTATCCGATGGCGACGCACTCGCCGCTCGGCGCTGCCTCACCGCAGGCGAGCGGTTCGCCCGTCCCAAGTTCTCCCGCCACCCGGATACTTCCGACCCGCGCCCCCTAGGAGGCTGTCGGACATGTCCGACAGCCGACGACGGGCGGCTTGCGGCGAAGCCGCAAACGCGAGGATTCAACGTAGTTGAATCCACTAGGAACGCTGTGCCTCCGGGCGGGCGGGTGGGGTGTTGTAGTTAGGGAGGCCGCGCTATGATGGCACGGCAGTACGCTTGGAGGAGATCGACGTGATCAACGGCCACAACAACGGAGCACAGACCGGCACCCCAGCCGTCAAGCGCGGTCTGGCTCAGATGCTCAAGGGCGGCGTCATTATGGATGTCGTGACCCCGGAGCAAGCGGCCGTCGCCGAGGCAGCGGGCGCAGTGGCGGTCATGGCGCTCGAGCGGATTCCGGCCGATATCCGAGCGGCCGGCGGCGTCGCCCGCATGAGCGACGTGTCGCTCGTGGCGCGGATCATCGAAACCGTGACGGTTCCGGTGATGGCCAAAGCGCGAATCGGTCATTTCGCCGAGGCACAGTGTCTGCAGGCCCTGGGCGTCGATTACGTCGACGAATCCGAAGTGCTGACGCCGGCCGACGACCGGTATCACATCGACAAGCACCCGTTCACGGTTCCCTTCGTGTGCGGGGCGCGCGACTTGGGTGAAGCGCTGCGCCGCATCGCCGAAGGCGCCGCGATGATCCGCAGCAAGGGCGAGGCCGGGAGCGGCAACATCGTTGAAGCCGTCCGTCACATGCGGGCCATCCGCGACGCGATCGCGGAGTTGAGCGTCGCGCCGCTCGAGGAAATGGTTGCCCGCGCCCGCGATCTGGGCGCGCCGCTCGAATTGGTAACGGCGGTTGCTCGTGCGAAGAAGCTGCCGGTCGTGCTGTTTTGCGCCGGCGGCGTGTCGACGCCCGCCGACGCGGCGTTGATGATGCAGCTCGGTGCCGAAGGTGTGTTCATCGGCAGCGGCATTTTCAAGGCGGCGGCGGTCATCAAGAACGGTGCCCCGGAGTACGATCAGAACGGCTTCCCGAAGATCGATGCGGACATCGCGCTGCGCTATGCCAAGGCGATCGTCGCCGCGACCACGCACTTCGAGGACGCACAAGCCGTGGTCGAAGCTTCGAAATCGCTCGGCGGCGCGCGTCCGATGTCCGGCATCGACCTGCGCGGTCTGTCGAACGACGAACTGTTGAGCGTGCGCGGCAACTGATGTCGGCGGTTCCCGCACCCAACGTCGGCGTTCTCGCGCTACAAGGTGACGTTGACGAGCACGTGGGCGCGCTTCGTTCGCTCGGCGCCACCGCTTCCGTCGTGAAGAACGACCAAGAATTGGCGGCGGTCGATGCTCTTATCGTGCCGGGCGGCGAGTCGACGACCGTGATTCGATTGCTCGATCGTTTCGGCATGGCAGAACCGCTACGAGCCCGAGTTCAAGCCGGGATGCCGTTCTGGGGAACGTGCATGGGCATGATCGTCGCGGCACACGATGTCGCCGGACTCGAGCAGAAAACGCTCGATCTGCTCGACGTCACCGTGCGCCGCAACGCATTTGGGAGGCAGATCGCCTCGGCCGAAGTACCGCTTTCCATCCCGGCTCTTGGCGCTCCGCCGTTTCCGGCCGTCTTCATTCGCGCGCCGTGGGTCGAACGTGCCGGTCCCGGCGTCGAAGTCCTGGCGACATACGACGACCATCCGGTTTTCGTACGCCAGGGAAACGTGATGGGCACGTCGTTCCATCCCGAATTGACGAACGACGTGCGCCTTCACGCTTACTTTCTCCGGATGATCGGAGAGCGCTGTTCGCTGCCCGGCTACGGTGCCGGAGAGGCCGCCGGGGCCGGAGCCGTGGTTGCCTCCGGTTCGGTGGTCGTGCCCGGCGCCGGACTCATCTCCGGCTCGCCCGACTCCTCGGACTCGGGAGTCATGCCGGGCATTCCCGGCGCCATGCGATCGTAAGGCGGATTGACGCTCTTTCCGTCCGCGAACGTTGCGGTCAAAACGCGGCAGATCTGCGGATGCGGACCGGCAAAGGGAGACCCGTCAAGCTGGTTCGAGTGAACTTCGATCGGTGCGCGGTATGAGAAGGTGCCGTTGTTGGTGATCGTAGCCTTCTTGCCGGCATATTCGACGCGGAAGGTGACCGAGCTCAGATTGCGGTCGCGTTCGTTCTGAAAGAACTTGACGTCCAAACTATTGCCGGCAACGACGTTGCCCGTCTTCGCGACCGAACACGCGGTGATCGTGACCGGACCGGACTTGAAAGGGAAGGGCTGCGGTGCGAGGTGCTGGGCGAGCGCAACCCCGCCGAGCGACACGGTGGCGGCCAAGGCGAGGCCGCTGGTTATTCGATACATGAAACCTCCAGAGTGATTAGCGATATGGGTCACGGGGTTTCGCCGCTCGTCCGTCGCGGACGTGAAGGCGATGCGGCCGTATCGGCCGCCGGCCGAACGCCGGAGCTGCGATAGACGCAACCCGCAAAGGCCTGACGCTCCGGAAACGCACGCGAGCCGCCGGTCGTCTCGCGGGGAAGGCGCCTGCGGGCGGCGTACTCTTGAGGCGAGATGGCTACCGAACCGACCGCGACCGCGCCGAACGCGCCGGCTGTGCCGCCGGTGGAAGTCGTTATGAGCGAAGTCGTCGCGAGTCTGGCTTTGGCGGCTCATGCCTACTTGCATCCTTCGGCAACCGAAGAGGGGGCGTCGCCCGATCTGGGAGCGGCCGAAATCGCCATCGACGTTGCCGGGAAGGCGTTCGAGCGAATAGGGCCGCGTCTGGGCGCCGGGGAGCGCTCGGCGATGGCAAGTATGCTGACGGACTTGCGTTTCACGTACGTTAAGAAGCGGGGCCCATGAGCCTCGCTTCTTCGTTGTACCGAGTGTGCCTAGCGCAGAGCGGGCATTCATGACCGACGTGCTCGTTCTCAATTTTACCTATGAAGCGCTCAACATCACGAGCTTCCAGCGTGCCGTCAAGTTGCTCTTTTCGGGCAAGGCGGAAGTCGTGCACGGGCGTGCCCAGATGGTGTGTTCGCCCAGTTACGAGATGCGCTTGCCGTCGATCATCCGCATGCTGTACTACATCCGCCGGCCGATGCAGAAGGTCGCGCTGACCAAGAAGAACATCCTGTTGCGCGATGACTACACCTGTCAGTATTGCGGGCTGCACGGCGAGCGGCTGATGACGGTCGATCACGTGCTGCCGCGCAGCAAAGGCGGCCCCTCGACGTGGGAAAACCTCGTGTGCGCCTGCATGCGCTGCAACAACCGCAAGAATAACCGTACGCCCGAGCACGCCGCCATGCATCTGCGCCGCAAGCCCAAAGCGCCCAAGTACATTCCTTGGATACGCGTGAAACGCAACACCCTACCGGGCGAGTGGCACAAGTTTCTGTTTCTCTACAACGTCTCGATCGACGAACGGGTGGAGTGAAGTAACGGCGCCGCTCCTGTAGGCGCCGCGCGCGGTGTGCCGGCTAACTCGCGCGCAGTTCCAGACGGTCGACCCGCTGTTCGAGATGGTCGAAGCGAACATTCATCTCATCGAACCGCACGTCGACCCGGTCGAAGCGGCGATTCATCGTATATTCCAATGTCTCGAAGCGCTTGTCAATCGCTTCAAAGCGCTTGTCGATCGCGTCGAAGCGCCCGTTGATCCCTTCGAAGCGCGCTTCCATGGCACTAAAGCGCCCTTCGACCCGAACGGATTCGGCTCCGACGGCCGCGGTCAAATCCATCAGGGCGTCATAGACTTGCGCGATCGTCACGCGACGCGGGCGTTTAGGCTTCGGTGGCTCCATGGGACGATCGTAGCTCATCGCTGTTGCGAGCATGTTACCGAAGTCTTGCGATTTCCTCGTTAAAAGTCGCGGCACGTTGCGCCCCCCGCGCGACTATCGCCGCGCGGGGCCCCCCTGCTGATTGCGCGGCGGGTATCACGGGCGGGTTGCGGAATCGGTGCGGCGGTGGATCAAAGGCGGACGCCGTACTTCGATGCGCTCCTCGATTACGTTGACTCCGGCGTTATCCCGTTTCACACGCCCGGCCACATGCAGGGACGCGGCATGGATCGCGCGTTGCGCGACTTTCTGGGCGACAACGTTCTGGCGATCGATCTGACCCAGATCCGCGGCCTCGACGATCTGCTCCAACCGCAGGAAGCGATCGACGAGGCGCAGCGTTTGGCGGCCGAGGCGTACGGCGCGGATCATTCGTTC
>JALYUD010000123.1 GCA_030853905.1 Vulcanimicrobiota bacterium | reverse complement strand
GGCACGCTCGCCGCGCAAGGCGACGAACAGGCAGCCCGGCGTGACCGCGCGTGAATCGTGCACGATGCCGTGGACGACGGGATCTTCCGATCCGCCGATCGGGCGGGCGTTCTCGAGCACCGCAATCAGCGATCCAAGCGACGGCAGTCCCCGGGCGATTCCCGGTTCGCCGGGCAAGGGCGACGGCTGCGCCGGAGGAACCTGGCGCGGCGGCATGGCGGTCATGCGCGCTGTTTCGACGTCGCCGTCTTGCGAACCAAGCGCGGCGCAGCTTCCGGCAGGACGCCCGCGTGCATCATGGCGAGCTTGGAAATCTGCGCGAAGGCCGGCGCCGCCACGACGCTGCCGTAGATCGCCCCTTGGGGCTGCGCCACTTCGATGAGGATGACGTAACGCGGGACCTCGGCTGGGACGTAGCCGATGAACGAGGCGATGTAGCCGCCAGAGTACACGCCGTTTTCGGCAATCTGCGCGGTTCCCGTTTTACCCGCCGTCGTATAGCCCGCGACTTGCGCCGTCGGATCACCCGTCCCGCGGACGACGACTTCGCGTAGATAGCCGCGCAGAATTGCCGCCGTGTGCGGCGACATGACGCGCCGCTCGAGCTCGCGGCCGTAGCGATAGACCGTTTTCCCGTCAGGGTCGAGAATCGCCGCCAGAATCCGCGGACGCAGCAGCAGGCCGCCGTTGGCGATCGCGCAATACGCCCGGGCCATGGCGAGCGGCGTCGTCGCGATACCTTGCCCGAAGGCGATCGTCGGCAGCGACGTCGCGCTCCAGTCGGCGAGCGGCGTGACGATGCCGGGACTTTCGCCGGGCAATCCGACGCCGGTCGGCGTGCCGAAACCGAAACGCTGCAGCGTCGCAGCCATCGTTTTCGCGCCGACGCGCAGACCGACTTCGGCTGCGCCGACGTTGTGCGACTTGGCGATGATTTCGCCGAGATTCTCGGTCGGCGATGCGCTGGCGAGGAACCCGTCCTCGGCGTTGTGGATCGTGCTGCCGCCGATCGTCAAGCTGTCGCGCGCGGGAAAACGATCTTCGGGTGTCACCTTGCCCGAGTCGAGCGCCGCGGTCGCCGTGATCAGCTTGAAGGTCGAGCCCGGTTCATACGCGTCGCTGACGGCGCGGTCGCGCAGATCGTCGGCGGGAAAACTCGCGTAGCTGCGCACGTCGAAATCCGGCATGTTGGCCAGCGCCAGGATGCCGCCCGTCCAGGGATCCATCACGATCGCCGTCGCGCTCTTGGCATGCCACTCTTCGACCGTCTTGCGTAAGATTTGCTCGACGTTGTATTGCAGGTACGAGTCGAGGGTCAGCGCGAGCGAATGTCCGGCTTTGGCGGCGATGTCGACGTGCGGCTGAGCGAACGGCAGCACGCGACCGAACTGATCGGCTTCGAGATCCATGCGGCCCGGCGTCCCGCGCAGCAGCGAATCGAACTCGTACTCGACCCCATCGAGGCCGTTCTCATCGAAGCCGGTGAACCCCAGCACCGTCGATGCGAGGCGTCCCGAGGGAACGAAACGGATGCCGGTCGTTTCGGGCACGATGCTGATTCCGGGGAGGCCGAGTTTTGCCACGGCATCGGCGCGGTCACGCTGCACCTTGTGGTCGAGCTGCACGTAGGCCGACTTGCTGGTCAGCAGCGCTTCGAGATCGGCGGCGCGACGCCCGAGCACCGGCGCGAGCGCTTTCGCCGTGGCCTCCGGATCGTCGACGTCGCTCGTCGTCACGTAGATGCTTTGCGAAGGCAGCGAGCGCACGAGCGCGTTTCCGTCGCGGTCGTAGATCGTGCCGCGGTGGGCGGCGAGTTCGACCGTCGTCAGGTGCTGTTCGTAGGCGCGCTGCGCGAGCGCCGGACCGTCGCGAATTTGAACGACGAAAAAACGCCAAGCGATATACGCCGCGAACGCGACGACGACGTAGAACCCAACCTTGGCGCGCGCTGCGCTCGTGCGCCGCGCCGCTTCTCCCGGCCGCCGCGCGCGCGTCGAAATCATTTCAGCAAGTCGAGAAACGCGAGGCCGTGGCCGGCCGTCGCGGGGGGCGCCGGCAAGGCAATCTCGGCGAAGGTTTGCGGCTCGCCCATGCCCAGTTTCGCCGCGAGCGCGCCAAGCCGCTCGCGCGAAGAGAGGCGTGCGATACGGTCGTCCAAGCGCGACGTTTCATCGACGAACTGGGCCCGCACTGCCAGCCGTTTCGCCAAGTCATAATTCATCCGCGTGACGTTGGCCATAAGTGCGAGATACACGACGACCGCGACCGTCAAAGCTGCGACCGTCGCGAACATGCGCCACAAACTCGCGTAGCGCAGCCACTGCGCGTGCGCCCGGCGTGCCGAGACGGCGGTGCGGCCGGCGCGCGTGCCGGCCCGTACTCGCGCCGGCGGCGGCGCTGTTAGTTTAGGTGCGTACAATCGACAATCGCTCCGCGACGCGAAGCTTCGCGCTGCGCGCACGCGGATTGCGCGCCAGCTCCTCGTCGCCGGGTAGAAGTGGTTTGCGGGTGATCACGCGCAGCCGCGCGTCGCTGCGCAGGCGATGCTTGACGATGCGGTCTTCGAGGGATTGGAAACTGATCGCGGCGAGCCGCCCGCGGGGACGGAGCCGGGCGACCGCCGCATCGAGGCCGCGCTCGAGCGAACCGAGTTCGTCGTTGACGGTTATGCGTAATGCTTGGAAGGTTCGCGTCGCGGGGTGAATGCGTTCGCGCGTGCCGCTGCGGTGAACGACTCCAGCGACCAAACGGGCGAGTTCGAGCGTGCGCGTGGGCAACCGGCCCGCTTGGCGCGCCGCCACGATGGCGCGCGCAATGCGCCGCGCAGCCCGCTCCTCGCCGCTCGCGAAGATGAGGTCCGCCAACTCGCTTTCGCTGGAGCGCGCCAGCACGTCGTAGGCCGACGGCCCCTCCCCGGGATTCATGCGCATGTCGAGCGGCCCGTCGCGCAACAGCGAAAAACCGCGTTCGGGCCGGTCGAATTGCATCGCCGAGACGCCCAGATCGAACAGTGCGCCGTCGACTGCCTCAATTCCCAAGTCGTCGAGCGCGTCGCCCAGCTCGGCGAAGTTGCGCCGGACGAGGGTAACGTCTGCGCCCAGAGCAGCATCGAGCCGCGCTGCCGAGTCGATGTCGGAAGTATCGACCCGCACCGCCGGGTCGATATCGAAGGCGACGACCCGGCCGCCTCGCGCGACGATGCCGCGGGTGTGTCCCCCGGCCCCATAGGTGGCATCGAGATAGAGGCCGCCGGGCTCGATCTCGAGCGCCGCCAGCGACTCATCGAGAAGCACCGGCACATGGACATCAGTAGAGTCCAAGTTCCGTCGTAAATTCGGCCGTTTCGGCCGGCGCCGGCGGCATCGTTCCGAGCCGTTCCTTCGCCCAAACCTCGACCCGGGTCAGCGAACCGATCGACACGGCGTCGCGCTCGATGCCGGCGTAGGTGCGCAACGCGGCCGGAACCAGCAGCCGCCCCTGGCCGTCGCACGACGCTTCTTCCGTATGGGCGAACAGGTGGCGAACGATCCTGCGGTAGCGCTCATCTTTGATCGGAGCGGCTTCCAGCCGTTCGCAAAAAGCCTCCCAGGCGGCCTGAGGATACAGCGCGAGGCAAGGATCCGGCTGCGCGATCGTCACGATGAAGTCGGGGCCCAGCCGTTCACGAAAGCGTGCGGGAATGACGAGGCGGCCCTTGTCGTCAAGAGCGTGCTCGGCCCGACCGGTGAATCGGACGATCTCGCGAGCCAGGGGAAATACCTCCACTCCGCTCCACTGAGCACCACTTCCCCCCACTATATACGCGCCGATTGCGGTGCGCAAGGTGCGGACGCAAAGTCGTCAGTCGGCCATGCCTCGTGCGGGCGGCGCAACGCAGCGGTCGCGCCTCGTTTTTCGGCGAGCGAGGTCCGAAGCCGGAAAACATCTGTAGCGGGCGCGTCAAGATCGCGTCTTGAGCGCCGAACACTACGACATGAGCGTGGAAGGCGGAGGCTCGCAGGCGCCCGAGGCGAAGCGAACCCCACGGTGAGACTTCTCGTCGCGGCCGCTTTATTGGCAACCCTCTATGGCTGTAGCGCCGGCGGCATGATTCCCGGCGGCCCGCACGGCATGGACACGATGGCGCTGCGGCGGCTGGTCGCGGAGGATGCGCGCAGCAGCGGCTTGTCGGTCGCGCTCGTCGATGCGATGATCGACGCAGAATCGCACGGCGATCCGAGCGCGATCAGCCGCGCCGGAGCACAGGGGCTGATGCAGTTGATGCCCGAGACGGCGGCGACGTATGGCGTCCTTGACGCGTTCGATCCCCAGGAGAACGTCGCCGGAGGCTGCCGCTACATGCACGATTTGCTCGCCCGTTACCACAACAGCGTTCCGCTGGCGCTGGCCGCCTATAATGCCGGCCCGGGAGCCGTCGACGCTTCGCACGGCATCCCGCCGTTCGCCGAGACGCGCGCCTACGTCGCCCGTATAACGGCGGCAGTGCGCAACACGAACTAGTGGATTCGACTTCGTCGAATCCTCGCGTTTGCGGCTTTGCCGCAATCCGCCCGTCGTCGCCCATCGGGCAGAGCCCGACGGGCTCCTAGGCTCCGTGGCGACCGTTCCGAACGTGCGGGCGGCGCCGTTCGCGCCGTTGCCACGGTTGCCGCGGCTGCCGCTGCTCGATGCCTATATTCTACGCGAGCTGATTGCGCCGTTCGCGTTCGCCTTCGGGACGTATCTGCTGTTCTGGTTCGTCAACATCTTCTTCGTGGCGGCGGACTACATCATCAACGCGCATGCGCCGGTGTTTCTGGTCCTGCGGTTTCTCTTTTTCCGCGTGCCGCAATCGACGCCGTTCGCGTTTCCGTTCGCCTGTCTGTTCGCCTCGCTGCTCGGCTTCGGACGGCTGGCGCAGGACAACGAAATCAACGCGCTGCGCACCTCCGGAGTCTCGTTCCTGCGGATCTGCCGCACCCCGCTGCTCTTCGGCCTCGCCATGTTCGGACTTTCGTACTACGTCAACGAGACGCTCTCGCCCAAGAGCATCGAGCTGTCAACGCGCACCTTCTATCAGATCGTCTATCATACGGCCGAACTACCGGTCGTGCCGCAATTCTTCCGCAAGGACGACGCGACGGGAAACGTTTTCTACGTCGCCAATGTCGAGGGCGACAAACGCACGATGGACGACGTGATGATCTTCCAGAATGCGACCAGTTCACCGTTCCGCACGGTGATCAACGCGCAGAAGGCCGTGGTCGACGGCCAGACGTTGCGTCTGCTGCACGCGCGCGAAACGGCGTTCAAACCGACGGGCGAAGTTGAAGAGGGCAGCACCAAGGTGATCCCGGAAGTGGACGTCGGTCTGCCGGTCGGTGAAACCGTCGATCAATTCCTCAACACGACGACGAGCGATCCCAATATCGCCGATTCGAAGCAACTCAAAGGCCAGATCGCTGCGATGCAGGCGACGGGGCAAGGCGGTCAGGCCCTCGATACGCTCAAGTTGAGCCTGGCGCAAAAGATCGCGTTTCCCTTCGCGGCATTCATCAGCGTGCTGATCGCGCTGCCGGTTGCGGCGAAGCTCGGCAAACGCGGAGCGAATCTGGGCAAGGGGCTGGGGATCGCGCTGTCGATCCTGCTCTTGTTCGTGTATTACCTTTTGATGTCGGCGTTCATGGCGCTCGGGCGCAACGACGCGTTTAACCCGTACGTGGCGGCGTGGATGCCGAACGTCATCATGGGAACGGCCGGAGCCGTGCTCTTCTGGCGCGTCGAACGCTGACGCCGGCCGGAATGCGGCGCGCCGTCGCATTGCTCGCCCTGTTCGCGGTCTTTAATAACACCGTCGCTTTTGCATCTCCGCCGGGCGGCGCGGGCACGGTGGTCGATCCGCGACTGGTTGCGCTGATGCGGGCGGCGCACTGGTGCGGCGAAACGCCGCGCCCGGGCGATGCGACGGCGACGACCGAAACGACCGCCGGACCGCAATCGCTGCGCGCCGCGTACGCGCTTGCGCAGGTCGTCGGCGCGCGGACGCACGGCATCGCGCCGCAGCACGTCGCCATCCTGATCGACGAGCAGCCGGCGCAGGGTCCCCCGACGACCGCGACGACCCCGCAAGCGAGTAGCC
>JALYUD010000109.1 GCA_030853905.1 Vulcanimicrobiota bacterium | reverse complement strand
GCCCGCCCCGACGCTCGGCCGGCATCGCCCGCAGAAGCGTGCCGCCGAACGGGAACCGATCGTGAAAGCCGGTTCGCCGTGAGCGTCGATCTGGCGAATTACGTCGGGCTCTCCGCGGTCATGTTCTTCATCGGCGTCGCCGGCGTCATCGTGCGGCGCAATCCGCTGATCGTGCTGATGGCGATCGAGCTGATGTTCAACGCCGCGAACTTGGCCTTGGTCGCGTTCGCCCGCGCGTGGGTCAACAACGCCGGACACATCTTCGTCTTTTTGGTCGTCACGGTCGCGGCTGCGGAAGCGGCGATCGGCCTGGCGATCGTCGTCGCGGTCTTCCGTCACGCGCAGAACGTCGACGTCGACGACGTGGCGAGACTGCGCGGGTGATCGGACTGCTGCTCGCGGTCTGGCTGCTGCCGCTGGCGGGAGCGCTGTTGATCTGGGCGCTCGGGCCGCAGCTGCGCCGCGGCGCGGGCTGGCTCGGCTCCGCGACGGTGTTGATCGCCTTCGGGATGACCGTCGCACAATGGGGCGCCGCGACGGCGCAGGGCGGCGAACACCGCACGCTCGTCACCTGGATTCCCGGATTCCAATTCGGGTTGCTGCTCGATCCGCTTTCGCTCTTGTGGGCGCTGATCATCACCGGCGTCGGTGGCTTGATCCACGTGTATTCGATCGGCTACATGTGGAACGACCGCGCGATCGCGCGCTTCTTCGCCTACATGAACTTCTTCGTATTCGCGATGCTGACGCTCGTGCTTTCGGACAACCTCGTCGGCTTGCTCGTCGGTTGGGGTCTCGTCGGCCTCGCCTCGTATTTTCTGATCGGGTTCTGGTTCGATCGTCCCTCGGCGGTCGAAGCGGCACGCAAGGCGTTCGTCATCAACGTCGTCGGCGACGTCGGCATCATGTTCGCCGTGTTCGCGCTCTATAAAGCGTCCGGGTCGATCACGTTTGCGGGCATTTTCGGGCACGCGAACGCGCTGCCCCCGGCGCTGCTGTTCGGCATCTGCGGCGCACTGTTCATCGGCTGCGCGGCCAAATCGGCACAGGTTCCGCTGCACACCTGGCTGCCCGACGCGATGGAAGGCCCGACGCCGGTCTCCGCGCTGATCCACGCCGCGACGATGGTGACGGCGGGCGTCTATCTGATCGCGCGTTTCGCGCCGCTGTGGAACGCGTCGCCCGCGGCGCAAGAACTGGTCGGCGTCGTCGGTGCGGTCACCGCGTTGCTCGGCGCGATCCTCGGCGTCGCGCAGTGGGACATCAAACGGGTCCTGGCCTACTCGACGATGTCGCAGATCGGTTACATGATCATGGGCGTCGGCATCGGCGCATACCAAGCCGGCGTGCTCCATTTCTTCACCCACGCGTTCTTCAAAGCGGGCCTCTTTTTGACTGCCGGTTTGCTGATCCACGAACTGCACGACGAGCAGGACGTCCGCAAGATGGGTGGCCTCTCGCGGCGCATGCCGTTCGCCTTCTACGCGATGCTCGCCGGGACGCTCGCCATCATCGGCTTTCCCGGCTTCAGCGGATACTTCAGCAAAGACGCCGTCGTCTACGCCATGCTCGAACACGGGCGGTTCGGACTGTACGCGATCGGCGCATTGACTGCCGGCATTACGGCCTACTACATGTTCCGCATGCTGTTCTTGACGTTCTTCGGACCGTATCGCGGCGAACTCGGCGACGCGGAACTCGGCATCTTGCCCGACCGCCGCGCGCATCGCGACGAACACATGCCGCCCGTGCATCCGGCGGTTCTCGGGAAGCCGGCGGCCTTCCAGCACGCACCCGAGCAGGATCATGCCCCGGCCTGGTTGATGAACGTGCCGGTCGCGATCCTCGCTTTTTTCGCGGTGGTCGCCGGGTACGTCTCCATCGGCGGCGCGACAAGCCCATGGTGGCGCTTCTTTGGCGGCCTGTTCGCCGGAGCGCCGGCGATCACGGCGCCGACGCTGCCGTTCTCGGAAAGCGTGTCGACGTTACTCGTGTCCGGGCTCGTCGCGCTCGGCATCGTCGTTGCGTACCTGCGCTACGGCTCTCCGGCCGCGCAAGCCGTGTCGGTCGAGCGGATTCGCGCAGAAACGCTGGGACGCCCGGCGATCCTCGCTCATGCTTTCTATTTCGATGATGAGATCGACATGCTGATCGTGCGGCCGGCGCGGCTGGTTGGCACGTTCCTGGCGCGTTTCGTCGATCCGCACGTGCTCGACGGCGGCGTGCGCGACGTGGCCTCGAGCGCAGGCGCGCTCGGCTTGGTGTTTCGCGCCCTGCAGACCGGCCTCGTGCGCTCCTACGCGCTGACGCTCCTCATCGGCACGGCCTGCTTCATTGCCTATTTCGCGCTGATCGGCACGGCGAAATGATCTTCGCGCTGATCGTCGCGCCGATCGTTGCCGGCATTTTACTCGTGTTCGTGCCGCGGTCGGCGGAGGCGTCCGCCAAGTGGTTCGGTGTCGCTCTGTCGTGCGTCGTGTTCATCATCGTCGCCCTCGAGCCGCACGCTTCGGATGAATCGTTGCGCTGGCTATCGCGGCCGTTCGTCGCCAACTTTCACGTCGGCTTGGGCGGCATCGGCTATTGGATCGTGCTCTTGCTCGCACTGTCGACGGCGTGCGCGCTTGCGGTCGCTCGCGTGCCGCGGCAGCGCGACTTCGTGGCGCAGATGCTTGTGCTGCTCGGTGCGATGACGGGAGTCTTCGTCGCGCGCGATCTGCTGTTGTTCGCGCTTTTCTGGGACCTGATGCTGATCCCGGTGTTCCTGACATTGATTTCGTGGTCGCCGACCCGGACGACGGCAACCGCATGGCGCTATCTCGTGTACAATCTCGTCGGCGGACTCGCGCTCTTGCTCGCGACCGCGGCGTACGGCGTCGTGCAGGGGACGACCGATGTCCTCGGCGCGAATCCGAGCGCGCTCGCCCCGATCTCGCCGACGTGGGCGTTTTGGATATTCGTCGGATTTGCGTTCGCCTTTCTCGTCAAGACGCCGGTTTGGCCGCTGCACACGTGGATGCCGTTGACGTATTCGGATTTGCCGCCGCCGATGGTTGCGGTCGTCAGCGGCGTGCAATCGAAGGCGGGACTCTACGGGTTCATCGTCGTGACGAGCGCGCTGCTCCCCGGCCCCATGCACGGTGCCGCGCCGGCAATGTTCGTGCTGGGGTTGATTGCGCTCGTCTACGGTGCGCTCGCGGCGCTCGTGCAGGACGATGCCAAGCGCGTCGTCGCGTACTCGTCGCTGTCGCACCTCGGGCTGATCGTGCTCGCGATCTTCAGTTTCAATCCGATCGCGCTAGGCGGCGCGGTCGTCTACATCATCGCGCACGGTCTTTTCAGCGCGGGCTTGTTCATCGTCCTGGGCGAGGTCGAACGGCGCGAAGACACGCGGCTGCTCTCACGTCTGGGTGGTCTGGGCGCGCGCAACCCGAAACTCGCCGGCAGCGTAACGATCCTCGGGCTCACGGCACTGGGCCTCCCCGGATTGTGCGGATTCGCGGGCGAGATTTTGATTCTGACGGGCTTGTACCGTGCCGGCTTTTTGTGGCCGACCGTCGTCGCGCTCGTTCC
>JALYUD010000096.1 GCA_030853905.1 Vulcanimicrobiota bacterium | reverse complement strand
CACCGAAGCAGGTCGAGAACGTGGCGGTCGGTTCGGTGACGCCGCGCTCGGTGCCGGCAACCTTGGCGGTGTAACCGGAGAGGAAGTGATACATCGCCTGTTCGCGGGTCAACTTCGCGATCGGCGGCAACACGCCGAAAGCATCGGCCGTCAGCATGATGATCGTTTTCGGATGCCCCGCCTTGAGGTTCGGTACGATGTTGGGGATGAAGTCGACGGGATACGCGGCGCGCGTATTCTCCGTTTTCGCTTCGCTATCGAGGTCGAGCGACCGCGTTGCCGGATCGATGGCGACATTTTCGATCACCGTGCCGAAGCGGTGCGTAGCGGCCCAGATTTCCGGCTCCGCTTTTTGCGAAAGGCGAATGACTTTCGCGTAGCAGCCACCTTCGAAGTTGAAGATACCGTTGTCCGACCAGCCGTGTTCGTCGTCGCCGACGAGCGGCCGGTGCGAATCGGCCGAGAGCGTCGTTTTGCCTGTGCCGGAGAGGCCGAAGAAGATCGCGGCGTCGCCGCGCGGGCCGACGTTGGCCGAGCAGTGCATCGGCAGCACGTCGCGCAGCGGCATCAGATAATTCATGATCGTGAAGACCGACTTCTTGATTTCGCCGGCATAGCGGGTGCCCCCGAGCAAGACGATTTTGCGCGCCAAGTTGACGAGAATGAAGGTTCCGCTGCGCGTGCCGTCGCGCGCCGGTTCGGCGACGAATTCGGCCGCGTCCACGACCGTGAATTGCGGCGCGAAATCGGCCGGGGTCTGTGAGGGCGTCAAGAATAAGTTGCGCGCGAACAGCGAGTGCCAGGCATACTGGGAGATGACGCGCAGCGGCAGCCGATAGCGCTCGTCGGCCCCGAGATACGTGTCGAGGGTATAGATATCACGCTGCGAGAGATACGCGGCGACGCGTTCGATCAGCGCGTCGAAGACTTGCGGCGTCGTCGCGCGGTTCGTCTCGCCCCAGTCGATCGTTGCTTCGCTGCTTGCTTCGCGCACGAAGAATTTGTCTTTGGGCGAACGGCCGGTGTGTTCGCCCGTCTCGACGACGAACTGACCGTCGACCCCGAGTTCCCCTTCCCCGCGACGCAGGGCGTGCTCGTAGAGTGCGGCGGCGCCGAGATTGCGATGAATCTCGCGTGCGTTTCCCAGCCCGAGGGCATCAAGATCCGCGCGGAATCGTTCGTCGGTTGGGGGCAGCGTCAGAATGGCGGGGACCTCCTCTAGAAGCGGCCAAGACGCTTTCTCGCGTATGCGCGGCGCGCCTTCACCAAAGCAGGGGTACGGCCGTTGCACGGGCGGCACGCATCAGCGCTGCAGATGCACGAAGGCAGCAGGCCAGAACGTGACTCAGCGCACTGCAAGGCGGCACTACGGTTCGGTCGCGGGCACCGCTCGGTCGGGGCGCGATTTACGGAAGCCGTAGGCGAAGTAGATTATCAGGCCGACGGTCAGCGAACCGACGAACCAGATAAGCGTGTCGCGGCTGAGACCGAAGACGATCAGCGCGAGCGAGAGGAAAATGCCGATTGCCGGGAAGACCGGGACGAATGGTGCGCGGAATGCGCGTGGGATGTCGGGGCGCTTGTAGCGTAGCCAAATCACACCGGCGCAGACGACGATGAAGGCTGAAAGCGTGCCGATGTTGACGAGGTTGAGTAACGCGTCGAGCGGCACGACCAAGGTCAGGATCGCGACCCCGACGCCGGTGATCATCGTCATCCGGGCCGGCGTCTTGAAGCGGGGATGAATTTTGGACACGAAGGGCGGCAGCATACGGTCGCGCGACATCACGTAGAAGATGCGCGTCTGTCCGAGCAGCGAGGCGAGGGCGACGCTCGTCGTGCCGGCGATAACGCCCATCGTGATCGTCCAGGAAACGAAGGGGTTGTGCAGCGGCGCGATCGCGCTTGCGAGCGCGGCGTTCTGGTCGACTTTCTGCCACGGCACGATGCCGACCAGCATGACGGCGACGACGCAATAGATGACCGTCCCGATGCCGAGCGCGCCCATCACGCCGACGGGTACGTCACGTTGCGGCCGGCGACACTCTTCGGCGGTCGTCGTCGCGGTATCGAAACCGATGTAGGAGAAGAAGACCAGCGCCGCCGCTGGGATGATGCCGCGACCGCCGCCGCCGCTAAACGGCTTGAGCGACCCCCAGCCCTGCGGTACGAACGGCGAGAGATTGGCGGGATGGAACAGTTTGATGCCGGCGATTACGAAGACGACGAGCGCCGAAATCTTCAGCACGACGAAGATATTGTTCGTCGTGGCGGTCTCGCGGATGCCGACGACGAGCAGGGCTGAAAGGGCAAGCACGAACAGCGCGCCGATCACATCGTACTGTGAATGTGCCGGGTCCCACTGAGCGACGGACCACCACGCTCCCCGAAACACGAAATGTGAGGTTCGGGCCCAGAACGGCAGAACGATGCCGGCGCTGGTGAGCGCCCCTTGGAACGCCGACGAAAATTGTTGCGCGACGGGCGCCGCGCTGATGCCGTACTCGAAGAGCAGCGCGAAGCCGATGATCCAGGCGACGACTTGACCTAAGGTCGCGTACGCATACGTGTAGGCGCTCCCGGCGATCGGCACCATCGCGCCGAGTTCGGCGTAGGAAAGCGCCGCAAAGAACGAAGCGAGCCCGGCGAGCAGAAAGGCGACGATGATCGCAGGGCCGGCCAGTTTCACACCGGGCCCGATCGTCGTGAAGATACCGCCGCCGATCATCGTGCCCAGCCCGACCGCAATCAAGTCGCGCGCGCGCAGTACGCGGCGCAGTTTCGATTTCGGTGCCTCGGCGCGCATCGCGTCGATCGAGGTCTTGAGAAAGAGACGCCGCACAAACGACACGTCCGTCGTCGTCGGCGTCCGCGTCGTCGTTACGCGCATTGCGGTCCGGCTTCGCGGCTGGCGTCCCCCGGCCTTCGTGCGCAACTGCGCCGACGCGGTAGCGACGGTAGCGCCCGATCGGAAGTTTATTCCGGCGGTGTCGTGTTCGGATTCCAGCGCTGTTCGGGCGCTCCGAGCGCGTGGTTGATCCAGCGCGCCCAGACGAAGAGCGCATCGGAAAGCCGGTTGACGTAGCGCGCGACGTCGGGTGAGATCGGCTCTTGGTCGTTCAGCGCCACCAGCAGCCGTTCGGCGCGGCGCGCGACCGTGCGCGCCAGATGTAAGAATGCGCCGGCGCCACAACCGCCGGGAAGGACGAACGTCGCCAGCGGTTCGAGATCCCTCTCGGCGCGGTCGATGGCGCGTTCGAGCGCCTGCGCGTCGGCGGCGGAGACGAGCGGCATTCCCTCCCAGCGATCGTGCGGTAAGGTCGCCA
This sequence comes from Vulcanimicrobiota bacterium, assembly GCA_030853905.1. Classification (GTDB taxonomy): domain Bacteria; phylum Vulcanimicrobiota; class Vulcanimicrobiia; order Vulcanimicrobiales; family Vulcanimicrobiaceae; genus Nyctobacter. The sequence continues at coordinate 1,833 of JALYUD010000096.1, read as the reverse complement.
AATCGCTGCCGAGGTTGAAAAGCACGTCTTGCGTCCAGGCCAGCCATGCGTCCAGTTCACGCGCGGTATCCGAAGTGCCCGCGTCGTGGCCGAGGTCGTTCGCGGAGCCGCCGCGCGAAGCGTTATGCGCGATGCCGAGCGCGTTACGGGCGAGCCCGAGGGCGGTCGAAAGCTCATCGATCGTCCCGTACGCTTCGATGCGCAGCGCCGTCTTTTTGACACGCTGACCGCCGACGAGCCCGGTCGTGCCGTCGTCGCCGGTGCGCGTGTAAATGCGCGTGTGTTTCGCCATGCTGCCGGAATTCGGCGGCCGCCGCCGGGGTGCCCGGCGGCAGGCGCGTTGCGTGGGCGTGCGAATAGGAAACGGTTCATGTCCGACGTCCCTGCGACGCCGCTCGTCCGGGAGATTCCGTCCAAAGCCGCCGATCTCTCCGACTGGTATCAAGCCGTCTGTTATAAGGCCGAGCTCGTCTCGCTGGCGCCGGTGCGCGGCTGCGTCGTGTTGCGTCCATACGGTTTTGCGATGTGGGAACGGTTGCAGAGCGCGCTCGACCTGCGCTTCAAAGAGACCGGACACGAGAACGCCTACTTCCCGCTGCTGATCCCCAAGAGTTTGCTCGGACGCGAAGCGCAGCACGTCGCGGGCTTCACGCCCGAGGTTGCGTGGGTGACGCAAGGCGGCGACGAAATCCTCAGTGAGCCGCTCGCGATCCGCCCGACGTCCGAAGTCGTGATCGGGACGATGTATGCTCAGTGGATTCAGTCCTATCGCGATCTGCCGGTGCTTATCAACCAGTGGGTCAACGTTCTGCGTTGGGAAAAGCGGACGCGTCCGTTCTTGCGGACGCTCGAGTTTCTCTGGCAAGAGGGCCACACCGCGCACGCCACCGAGGACGAGGCCGCGCGCGAAGTGCAGCAGATGCTCGACATCTATCGCGAATTCTCGGAGACGTACGCCGCCGTGCCGGTCTACACGGGCGAGAAATCGGCGTCCGAGCGGTTCGCCGGAGCGACGCATACGTACTCGATCGAGGCGCTGATGCCCGACGGGCGGGCGCTGCAAGCCGGCACGTCGCACGAACTCGGCCAAAACTTCGCCAAGGCGTACGACATCACGTTTACAGCTGAGGATCAAAAATTGCAGCATGCCTGGACGACGTCGTGGGGAATGTCGTGGCGCATGCTCGGCGCGATCATCATGGTGCACGGCGATGACCGCGGTTTGGTCTTGCCGCCGAAGATGGCGCCGCTCGAAGCGGTGATCGTGCCGATCGTGGGCCGGAACGGCGACGATGTGCGCGACGCGGCGCGCGACCTGCACGTGCGGCTGCGAACCGCCGGGCTGCGCGCCAAGCTCGATGAGCGCGATCTGCGGCCGGGGAACAAGTACGCTGACTGGGAAATGCGCGGCGTACCGCTGCGCATCGAGCTGGGAGCGAAAGACTTAGCTGCGCGCGTCGTGACGTTCGTGCGGCGCGACAAAGCGAAGGGCGAGGCCGACGCCAAGTTTATCGTGCCGCTCGACGACGTCGTGCAACGGGTGCACGGCGTGCTCGTCGAGATTCAAGCGAACCTGTTCGCGCGCGCCGGCTCGTTTCTGCGCGAGCACACGTATCGAGCCGGCGAGCGGGACGAGTTCATGCAGCTTTGCCGCGAGCGCGCGGGCATGATCGACATCCCCTGGTGCGGGCTGGACGCGTGCGAAGCCTCCGTCAAAGCGGCCACGAGCGCAACGACCCGCAACACCCGCCCGCTCGAAGACGGCGATCGGATATGCGTTGCCTGCGGTGAGCCGGCGCGGCTGCGCAGCTACTTCGCGCAGAGCTACTGACG
>JALYUD010000095.1 GCA_030853905.1 Vulcanimicrobiota bacterium | reverse complement strand
TGCCGTTCCGCCACCTCACCATCGCGCCATTTCGGGTGTCGTAGCGCGCCAAGCCGGTTTGTTCAACGCGCGATGACGAACAAGCCGGCGATTCCGATCGCATAAAGCACGAAGACGAGGATCGAATCAATGCCGGCGCCCCAGACCATGCGCTTCGACCGAACGATGACGCCGGCGCCGTAGACGGCGGTCAGTAGACCGCCGAGCGCGGTAAGGTAGAGATCAGGACCCTGCGCCGCAGGTAGCAGCGCCTGGCCGCTCAGCAACGTTCCGAACAGAAAAAGTACTGGCAAGAAGGCGTTGCCGGCTACGATGTCGCTCATCGCCAGTTCGTAGCGTCCGGCGCGCACCGCGTATAGGCCGGTCGTCAGTTCGGGCAGCGCCGTCGTCGCGGCGAGAAACGTCGCTCCGAAGATAACCCCGCCGATATGGAAACGATCGGCGGCGACGGAGCTCGTCAGCGCAAGAACGACGCCCGCCATGAGCGTCGCCAGCGCGGCGACGGCGAACCAGACGAAAACTTGCGTCATTGGACGGTGGGCCGCGTTTACGGCCGGTGTCCGCTCCGCAACGGCTTCGCGCGCGACGTGCCAGACTTGGCGGTCTTCGTTGTGCCGGATCAACCACAGGCCGCCGATCCACGTCGCCAGAATCGCCAGCTCTGCGGGGGTCGTGCGCGCGATGACGAGGCTGCGGGGCGACAATGTGCCGAGGATGCACAGCATCAAGATCGCGATCAGCACGAAACTTTCCAGAGCGATCGTCAACGATGAAACGCTCGAAGAGAGCGGCACACGGTTGCGCAGTGCAGGGCCGTCGAGATAGGCCAGCACGACCGTCTGAATCGCGATGCCGCCCAGAATGTTCCCGACAGCCAGACTTAGGCTGTGCGACCAAGCGCCCCCGACGATGATCGCGACCTCCGGGAGGTTCGTTGAAATCGCCAGGAGCACCGCGCCGCCCAGGCCTTCGCCCCAACCAAAATGCGCGTCGATCGCATCGGTCGTACCGGCGAGTATCGCGCCGGACCACCAGATGACGGCGCCGGCGACGACGAACAAGCCGATGATCAGCGGGGTCGCAAGCGAGCTCACGGCGCTGACGTACGACAGAGGCAGCGACTTTGCCCGGGAGGCCGGCGCGCGCGCCTGTTAAATCGAAGCGAACGATGGTCGACCTGAAGCCGCGCGTCACACTCGAAGAGATTACCGCGCTGGCCAAGCGGCGCGGCTTCATCTTCGGCTCGAGCGAGATCTACGGCGGCATGGGCGGGTTCTTCGATTACGGGCCGCTGGGCGCGATCCTCAAGCGCAATGTGAAGGACGCCTGGTGGCGCGAGATGGTCGAATTACGCGACGACGTCGTGGGCTTCGACTCATCGATCATCATGCACCCGAACACCTGGGTTGCCTCGGGACACGTCGCGCAGTTTCACGACATGTTTGTGGACTGTAAGAACTGCAAGCACCGCTTTCGCGCCGACAATCTCGCGTCGCTCGAACAATGTCCGGACTGCGGCATGAGGGGAACATTGACCGAGCCGCGCGACTTCAACCTGATGATGACGACGAACGTCGGGGCGCTCGAAGAAGCGGCGGCCCTTGCGTATCTGCGGCCCGAGACCGCTCAGGGCATCTTCGTCAACTTCAAGAACATCTACCAGAGCGCGCGCAAACGGCCGCCCTTCGGGGTCGCGCAGATCGGCAAGTCGTTTCGCAACGAGATCACGCCGGGGAACCTGACGTTTCGCGTGCGTGAATTCGAGCAGGCCGAACTCGAATTCTTCGTCCCGAACGACGGCAACGATTTGGCGTGGTACGAGCGCTGGGTCGACGCGCGCAAACGCTGGTACAGCGATTATGGCGTCAGCCAGGAGCGCCTTCGTTTCTATGAGCTGCGGCCACAGGAACGGCCGCACTACGCCAAGGCGGGCATCGACGTCGAATATCTTTTTCCATGGGGCTGGGGTGAGCTCGAGTCGATCGCGCACCGTGGCACGTACGATCTCGACGCTCACATGGCGCTTTCGGGCAAAGACCTGACCTACTTCGATGAAGTCACAAAAACCAAATACACGCCGATGCTGATCGAGAGTTCAGCCGGGATGGATCGCACGACGCTGACGATGCTGATCGACGCTTACGACGAGGAAGTGGTTCACGATGCGGACAGCGGTAAGGAATCCAAACGCGTCGTTCTGCATTTCCATCCGAAGATTGCGCCGGTACAGGCCGGCGTATTCCCGCTCGCGCGCAACAAGCCCGAACTCGTCGAGCGGGCGCGTAGCATCGAAGCTGCGTTGCGTCCGCATCTGCGTACGCGTTACGATGAAGGCAACGTCGGCCAACTCTATCGCCGCCAGGACGAGATCGGCACGCCGTTCTGCGTAATGATCGATTACGAGACGCTCGACGACACGACGGTGACCGTACGCGACCGCGACACGATGCGCCAAGAGCGGGTCACCGCCGAAAAGTTACGGGACTATCTGACTGAACGTCTGTGATGCGCGATCGCGCCAGCGACGGCAAGCGCATGTGCCTGAGCACCGATGCCACGACAAGCGCGCGGTTACGTTCTTTGGGTGCATGCGTCCAGACCCTAATCCGGCCGGGCTCAATCCGCTCTCTGTAGCGGGAATCGAGACGGAGAGAGAGGGGACTCGGCCCGTAAGAGTGGTATATATGGCCAAATGGCGATAAAGTGTCGGCCAAAAGGCTCACATCGTCGCTCCTACGTTCCGTACTTCGAGTTTCGGCATCCCGGCCTGAACTGGTATGCGCTGGCCGGAGATGAACTCGAGCGAGTCCATACGGGGATCGTAGAAGGCGATATCCCGTCTAACGTGCTGCGCGTGTTCCGAACTGCGACGGGTTTTACGATCGACGAGATGGCAAGTGTCATTGGTGTTTCGCCCCGAACCGTTGGTCGCAAAGAGCGGACATCAGTACCCCTCACGACGGCCGAGGCGGATCGCGCCGTACGGCTAACACGTGTGATGCACTCGGCCGTGGACTCCATCGGGGACCTCGCGAAAGCCGTACGCTGGATGCGCAAACCCAATGCTGCTCTCCGCGGGCAAGTCCCCTTACGTCTCATAGAAAGTGAGCCGGGCACCCAGCTTGTCCTTGCGGCGCTTGATCGGATTGCTTACGGCGGAGTTGTTTGACGCTGACGGGTTGGCGAGTCGCACGTCGCCGATTTTGTGAGGCGCCCCATGCGCCGTTCGACGGTGTCGGTGCGTCGCTCCACGGAGGCCGCTGGAACAGCCCCAAAACGCTCGCCGCCTATGCATCGTCAACGCGCTCTCTTGCGACGCTTGAGTACCTCGCGCACATCGACCGCGATGAACTGCCGACCGACCTGATTCGTGTCAGCATCGCCTTTCAAGACAGCGACGTGGAAAGCGTCAATTTGCCATATCCTGCTGAATGGGACGCACTCGCTCCATCAACAGCTGCGCAACAGGTGGGAGATCTCTGGCTTCGGCAGCAGCGTACGCTTGCGCTCGCCGTACCGTCCGTCATCGTGCCCAGTGAGAGAAACTATGTGATCAATCCGAAACATCGCCGGATGGCAACGGTAAAGATCAGCTCGTTGGAACCTTATGTCCTCGACCCACGGCTATTGATAAGATCGCCGGAGGACGGAGAATAGACGCCTTCTCTCTGTTTCAGTAACGCGTGAAACCAGCTGCCCGGACATCTTCTCACGCTGGTATCTTTCTATGATCATATTCCGGGAGGCAAGCGGCCTCAAGTCCGTCGTCATATTTGAGCGCCGTTGAACCACCCAGGAGAGCCGTACACGGTTGTCAGCGCGTGCCGAGGACCTTTGCGATGATTTCGCTGCGGCGATGGGAATCGGTTTTCATCGCTATCCGCTTGACGTGATCGGCCACCGTCGTTTCGGCGATCGCCAGCCGTTCGGCGATTTGGCTCGTGCCGTGGCCGAGCATTACTTCGCGCAACACGTCGCGTTCACGCGGAGAAAGATTGAAGTGCGCCGCGGCGCGCGTGATCGGATCGCGCAACTGTAACCGCTCCGAGAGAACGGCGATGTGTCCGGCCGGTGCGCCGTGCAGCGGTAGGACGCGCAACAAGGTCGTCTCTCCGAAGAGTTCGCCGATCGCGACGCCAGCCATCGTTTCGGGCTCGCCGGCCGGCATGATGTCGGGCAATGGCTCAGAGAGCGCGCGGCGCACGGCCAGCGCGAGTTCTTCGAACTGGCCCGACTCCGCCGCATCGTCTAGCCACGCCGCTCCGCGCGACGTGGACACGACGTGCAGGTCGGCATCGAGGATGAACAGTTCGGGCGCGGCCCGGCGCACGATCGTCGAGGCATCGGCCTGATCGGTCAAGGATGAGGTCCCTTCGGCGATCCGCGGTTGCGCTGATGAGGGGATTCGCTGCTTGGCAATAGCCATCGTACGCTATATCGGTCGCGCGTCACGCGGCTTAAGCGCCGTCCGCGCGCTTCTCGGACGTCCGGCATGGGCTCGAGAACGTTCGTACTCGACGATCCAGGCGCCGGTCGTATAGATCATTCCGGCGCGCCGTAAGATGCGCAAACGGCCGCGTTGGGCAGCCTTGTAGAGCGCGGCTAAGTCGGCGCCTTCCGCCAGCGCGCCGAGGGGTTCTAGAGCATCGGTCCCCTCCCGCGTAGCCAGGAGCGAATCGACGCTTTCCAACTGTGTGCGAGCGAACAGTAGCGCGAGCGGCCATGGGTCGCGCGACTCCGCCCGTTGCAGTGCCGCGACGTAGCGCTGCGTATCGCGCGAACGCACGCTCAGCGGTGGCAGTTCAAGGCGCCGCGCGAGGAGGTTCGTGACGAGTCGCGCGGTGCGGCCGTTGCCGCGAATGAAGGGATGGATGCGCATCAGGCGCGCGTGCGCGTCCGCGAGCCATGGCAGCGCGTGACGCTCCCCGGGCCCCGCTGAAAACCGTTCGGCGAAGGCATCCATCTCACGCGGCACGAGCCATGCCGGCGGAGCGATCGCGCCGCTGACAAAAGGTGGTGCCGTCGTCGTCCGCCAGGTCCCCGCGCGAGCGCCGGGCGTCCGGCATAACGCGCGCGCATGAAGTTCGACCAGCTCATCTAGCCTCAGGAACGCGTGGCGGCTCGATCGTGTCGCCGAACGGCTATAAGCAGCCGCCTCGGCATAATCGGCGACGGCCACGTAGTCGTCCAGCGGCCGCTCGGTTCCGGTCGTCCCGAGCGCGAGGAGGGTCTTCACGTCGTCCAAGGTCAAGGTCGAACCGGCCATGGCGGTCGACGTCCAGACCTCCTCGGTCAACAGCTCGCGCATGCGCGCCGGCGGCCATTGCGCAGGGCCGCCGAGGCGTGCTCGCCGCTCGTCGAACATCGATGCCAGCCGAGTGAAGATTCGTCGCGGGTCCATATTGTCCAATAATGGCAAAAATCAGTGGTTAGGACAAGTAGTTGCTCCGATTTAGTAATTCGGCCGTATGATGAGGCGATGGCAGCAACCTATCTCGAGAGCCTGGCACAGCGCGTGCTCGTCTTCGATGGCGCGATGGGGACCGAAGTGATGGCCCGCGAGCTGACGGCGGACGATTTCGGCGGCGCGCGCTATCACGGTTGTAACGAAGCGCTCGTGTTGACGCGGCCCGACTTGATCCGGCATGTTCATGACCGGTACCTCGCCGCCGGCGCCGACGTAGTCGAAACCGATTCGTTCACGGCGTCGCGTCTCAAACTCGATGAATATGATCTGGGCGCAAAGACGGCCGAGATCAACCACCGAGCCGCCGCGCTTGCTCGCGCTGCATGCGATGCGATCACGACCCCCGAGCACCCGCGCTTCGTTGCCGGAAGCCTCGGCCCGACCGGGATGTTGATCTCTTCATCCGACCCGACGCTTTCGCGGATCACCTTCGACGAGCTCGCGGCTCTCTACGGCGAGCAGGCGCGGCATCTCGTGGAAGGGGGCGCAGACCTGCTGCTTATCGAGACGAGCCAGGATTTGCTGGAGATGAAAGCGGCGGTCGCGGGTATCGCGCGCGAATTCGAGGGCGGGCTGCGGCGGGTCCCGATTCAAGCGCAGGCCACCCTCGACGTGACCGGGCGCATGCTCCTCGGTACCGATATTCGCGCGGTAACGGCGACGCTCGATGCGCTGCCGATCGACGTGATCGGCCTCAACTGTTCGACTGGTCCGACGCACATGCGCGATGCGGTGCGGTATCTCGTCGACAACTCGCGCTGCTACGTCGCCGTCATTCCCAACGCCGGCCTGCCCTTGATGGGACCCAAGGGCGAGACGATCTATCCCGAAACGCCGGCCGAAATGGCGCGCGAACTGGGAGCGTTCGTTGCGGACTTCGGAGTCAATGCGATCGGTGGCTGCTGCGGTACGACGCCCGCGCACATTAGCGCGTTCGTCGCCGCGGTCGCGGGCAAACGCGGCCGCGCCCCGGAACCGAAACCGCTGCAGTTTGCAGCATCGGCGATGACCGCGACCGCCCTCAAACAGGACGGCTCTCCGCTCCTCGTGGGCGAGCGTATCAACGCCCAGGGTTCGCGCAAGATCAAGCGTCTGCTGCTCGAGGAAAACTACGACGAGATTGTGCTCGTCGCGCGGGAGCAAGTGGAAGGCGGAGCGCACGTACTCGACGTCTGCACCGCGCTGACCGAGCGCAGTGACGAAGACGTGCAGATGGCGACGATCGTCAAACGGCTGGCGCAGTCGGTCGAGACGCCGCTGATGATCGATTCGACCGAAGCCAAGGTGATCGAAAGGGCGCTCGAGATCTACGCCGGGCGAGCGGTCGTCAATTCCGTCCACCTCGAAAACGGGCGCACGAAAATCGATACGATCATGCCGCTCGTGCGCGAGCACGGCGCCGCGGTCGTGGCGCTGACGATCGACGAGGCGGGCATGGCGAAGACCGCCGACCGAAAGCTCGAAGTCGCGGAGCGGATCTACGACATCATCGTCGGCGAGTACGGTATTCCGCCGGGTGCGCTGATCTTCGACGCATTGACGTTCACCTTGGCGACCGGCGACCCGGAGTTCATCGATTCCGCGGTCAACACGATCGAAGGCATTCGCCTGATCAAAGATCGCTTACCGGGCGTGCTGACGTCGCTCGGCGTTTCGAACGTCTCGTTCGGGCTCAA
>JALYUD010000092.1 GCA_030853905.1 Vulcanimicrobiota bacterium | reverse complement strand
GCGCCGACCCTCCGCCGGCATAGGCTTCGAGCGGTACGACGCCGACGTCGAGCTCGTCGCTGCGCACGCGCCCGGCCAGACGCTCCGCGCGGTCGCGAAGTTCGGGGAGCGGCGTCGCGAGCATGCGATACAACGGAATCTCGCGCAACCCGCTCGGCTCCAGGTATAGCCGTAAGGTTGCCTCGAGCGCGGCCAGGGTTGCCTTGTCGGTGCGAATCGCACGAAGCAGCGGATTTGTGCGCAGGCGTGCGACGGCGCTGACTGTCCCGGCGATGATGCCCGCTTGCGGGCCGCCGAGCAGCTTGTCGCCCGAGAACGCAACGAGATCGATACCGTCGCCGACAGCTTCGGGTACCGTCCGCTCGTGCGGCAATCCGAACGGGGCGAGATCGACGAGCGCCCCGCTGCCCAAATCTTCGATCGTGGGAACGCCGGCGCGACGCCCGAGCGCGGCCAAATCCGCGGCCGCGACCGCGGCGGTGAATCCCTCGATCCGGTAGTTCGAGGTGTGCGTCCGCAGCAGCAGCGCGGTAGCGGGCGTCAAGGCGCGTTCGAAATCGCGGATGTACGTTTTGTTCGTCGCGCCCACTTCGACGAGCGTCGCGCCGCTGCGCGCCAACACGTCCGGCAAACGGAACCCGCCCCCGATCTCTACCAGTTCGCCGCGCGCAACGATCACTTCGCGACCTTTCGCGAAGGTGTCGAGGATCAGCAAGATCGCCGCCGCGCAATTGTTGACGACCAGTGCGTCTGCTGCGCCCGTCGTCGCGCGCAAGAGCGTTGCGACGCGGGCGTGGCGCGAATCGCGCGCGCCGCTTTCCACATCGAATTCGAGATTCGAGTAGCCGCCGCCGATCGCGTTCATTGCAGCGAGAGCCGCCGTGGCAAGCGGGGCGCGTCCCAGGTTGGTATGCAGCAAGATGCCGGTGCCGTTGAGGACGGCGACGAGCCCTTGGTCATCCTCTCTCCGCAAGCGGCCGAGAACACGCGCGAGCAGTGCAGCGAAGTCCGGCACCGGACTCGCGTCGCGCAGAGCGACCGCACGGACGTCGCGCAAAACGGAATCGACCGCTGCTTTCACGGCGGTCGTCCCGACGCGTTTCGTATAGCGCGCCAGCGCCGGTTCGTCGAGAAAGCGGCTCATCGCCGGAATTGCCGTGCGCCCGAGCGCCCGCTCGACGGAATCGTCGCGTTCCGGCAAAGCTCTCCTGGGCCGCGGAAGTGCGCGCTACGCGGCGGTTAAGTGCTTTTCCAGCATCGACGTGATCTGCGTCTCCGGCACAAAGCCCACGACGCGATCGACGGCTCGACCGCCCTTGAAGAGGATCAGACAGGGAATCCCAGAGACGTGATATTCGCCGGACAGGCTCGGGTTTTCATCGGTGTTCAGTTTCATGAACTTGATCCTGCCGGCATGCGCCGCGGCAACCTTTTCGACGACGGGTGCGAGCATGCGGCACGGTCCGCACCACGGGGCCCAAAAGTCGATGAGGACAGGTTGGTCGCTCGAAAGGACCTCATGCTGGAATGTCGCCTGCGTAACATCAGGAAGAGCGCTCATAGCTAGAAATTTTACCTCCGCTGCTGTTTGACCACGCGGCCCATTCTGCGGTTGCACGGCCGCCGGATCGTAGCCGCGGCGGCATCGGGACTGAGCTCGGCGCGGTTGCCGTTGCTCGGCAGGGAGCCGGGGAAGCGTCGACAAGGTTGCGGCATGAAAACGATCGGGGTCGATCTCGGCGGTTCTCACGTGCTCGCGACGCTCGTCGAAGAGGACGGCGGGATCGTCGACCGCTCGGAGCGCGACATCGTCGATCATACGTTTGAAGCCGCGGTTGATACGATCGCCGCGACGATCGACGACGTGCTCTCGCGCGTGAAGGGAAAGCGGGTCACGGGTATCGGTCTCGGCTCACCCGGCAACATCGATCTGGACAGCGGCACGATCACGTACTCGCCGAATTTCGGTTGGCACGACAAGCCGCTCGGCGAATGTCTGCGTGCGCGCTTCAAGCTGCCGATCTTCATCGCGAACGATGCGCGCTGCGCGACCCTAGGAGAGCACACCTACGGCACGGGACGCGACAAAGCGAACTTCGTGCTGCTGACCCTCGGCACGGGTATCGGCGGCGGTATCGTTGCCGAGGGGAAGCTGCTGATCGGCAGCGGCGCCGGCGCCGGCGAGATCGGCCACCACCAAGTCCGCGGGGTCGACGGGTTCTACTGTAACTGCGGCAAGATCGGCTGTTTCGAGGCGCAAGCCTCGGGGACGGGATTGATCCGCCACGCGCTTGCGATCGCCCCGTCCTTTCCGCGCAGTACGCTCGTCAGCGGTAAGCCCGACAAGCTTGGCTCGAAAGCGATCCGCCGCGCTGCCGAGGCTGGGGACCCGCACGCATCGGCGGCGTGGCTACGCTATGTCGACGATCTCGCGCGCGGGCTCGCCAACGTCGTCGCCTTCGTTAATCCCGAACTCATTGCGCTCGGCGGCGGCGTCGCCAGTGCTGGGGATTTCATGCTCGATGCCGTCCGTCCGCGCGTCGACGAATTGACGACGATGGTCCCGCGCGGCCGCACCGAAATCGTCATCGCCGCGCTCGGCAATGACGCCGGCGCCGTCGGCGCCGCAACGATGGCCCGCCGCGGCGGCCTGGTTGCGCACGAACCCGCTCCGTAACGCCAAGCAGTCCGCGCCGTACTGCCGCCGACTCCTAAAACGCTAGTAGACAAACCACAGCGTCTACTTACAGCGCGACGACGCGGGGCGCTAGCGGTGGGGCGTCGGAGAATTCGCCGAAGGCGATGTTGGCAATCAGTTCGGCGATGCGGCGTGAGCTGCCGCGAGGGGCGACCGAGGCTTGACGGTCGCGCATCGATTGCAGGCGCTCGAGGTTGGTGACGATGCGACGTACGGAACGGACGACGTCGGCTGTCGTCAGCGCGACGACGCCGATGCCGTTGGTGCGGACGTAGTCGAGATTACCGCGTTCTTGGCCCGGTATGAAGTCGTAGACGACGACCGGGACTTCGGCCAGGCTCGCTTCGGCGATTGCGCCCGGGCCGGCTTTTGTGACCAGGAGGTCGGCTGCACGCATCAATTCCGGAACGTTGTCGCAGTAACCGAGCACGGTCATCGGCGTTCGTAAGGTCGGCGCGAGTTCGTCGAGCCTCGTGCGGAGCGCCGCGTTGCGGCCGGTGATCACCACCAAGTGTAACGGCAACTTCGACTTGGCGAGTGCCAGCGTCGTCGGCAGGAGCTTGCCGCCGCCTTCACCGCCGGCCATCAACAGCGCGATCGTCTTATCGGCGGGAAGGCCGAGTGCGACGCGCAACTGCGCCTTCGTCTCGGAAACGTCCTCGAATTTCGGATGGACGGGATGTCCGAGATAGTAGATGCGCTCTTTGGGAATGCCGCGGTCGCGCGCGCGTTGATACACTTCGCGGGCCGGGACGACGACCGCGTCGACTTCGGGCACGAGCCATCCTTCGTGCACTTTTCCGAGATCCGTGATGACGGTGAGCACCGGAACGTCGAGCATCCCCGCGTCGGCTCGTGCCCGCAAGGCCGCATGGTTGAGCAGCGGGTGGATAGAGACGATCACGTCCGGTTTGTAGCTGAGCAAGAGGTCCCGCAGGCGCTCACGATAGAGCGGTTCGCAGAAACGGATGACGTTGCGAAAGCGGCGCCGGCCGTTGGTCGCATGGTACAGCGCGCCGTAGACCGGCGGCGCAAAACGCAATGCGGCGCTATAGGCCGGGCCGAGTTGCGAGAGCGGGAACGTGCAGTGTGAGGCGACGTCTTCGATGCGGGGTTGGAAGCGAAACGCTTCCCCGTGCGGACCCGTGTGCGTTTGCTCCAAAGCCGCCACGAGCGCATTGGCGGCACTGCGGTGCCCTCCGCCCGTGTCGGAGATCAGAATCAGAACGCGTTTGGTCACTTCGTGCGCTGCGTCCGCGAAGATGTTCGGTGGTTCGCGGAAGGCGAAGTCACGCTACGCTCGCTGTGCCCGCTGCGTCGTGCGCATGACGCGCACCGTGCGGATCCGTTCCAATCGTCGTAGCGCCGTACGGCGACGCCGTTGCAAAGAGCGCACCGAACGCATGAACGCGCGCGCGGGCGCATCGTAAAACCGGAAGATGTCGCCGAATTCGATGTCGGGATTGCGATGATGGCCATCGTGATCCTCCGGCAGCACGATGGCAAGCGGACGAGCGATGCGAACGAGCCACGGCGGGCTGACCCAGCCGAGGTCCGTCGTGTGACGCCACCAAACGTGCAACTGACCGAGGACCAAGCCCAGGACGGCGCCGGCAATCGACCACGGTCCGAGCAGGCACAGCGGCGCGGCTATCACGAGATACGGCAGGGCGCCGAGTATGCCGTCGAGCATGACGGCCGGGTCCTTCGAGAGGACCGCGTGATCCCAATACGAGCGGCTGCGGTCATGGTGCGTACGCAGATGCAACTTGAACCAAAGATGCTGCGGCACATGATACAAGAACGTCGAGGCGAGGTCGCCCACGACCAAAACGATGATCAACGAAACGAAAAACATCACGATACCGCGGCCCTCATACGGTTCCGAATCACGCTCTTATAACTCCAGCCGGTGACGAACGGTGTTGGGGCGAGCGCGCGCGTCTCCCTGCTCGTGCTGGCAGGACTCCTGCTGCACGGCTGCGTTCCGGCGCCGCTGCCGCCCGACGAATCCGCATTCTTGGTGGTGGGACCGCCCGACGTGACGGTGCTTGAAGATCGGGCGCTGACTTGGCATGAATCCCTTCCCGCGTCCGAGTTGCGCGGCTTACGTCTGCTTTACGATACCCCGCTTGCCGCGACTCCAACGCTCGCCGTGGTTCATTCGATCGTGCGGGCCAACCATCGGCTTGCGCCGCTCGACGCGCTGGTGCTCGCGACGCAAGCCGTTGCCGATGCCCGCGGGCAGGGGCTCGATTACGGATTCTTCTGCGCGACGTTGCTGCAAGAGTCAGCGTTTGCCCCCGACGCTTTCTCGCCGGCCGGTGCCGTCGGCATCGCCCAGTTCACGCTCGACACGGCCGCAGCGGAAGGGGTCGATCCGTTCGATTGGCGGGATGCCATGCGTGGCTCCGCGGTGTTGCTGGGCCGGTACGTCGCCGCTTACGATGGGACGTATCCCGATCCATATGCGGCCGCGTTGGCCGCGTACAACGCCGGTCCGAGTGCAGTCGCTTTCTATGAAGGGGTCCCGCCTTATGCGGAGACACGCGAGTACGTGGCCGACATCTACGACCGCTGGTCGCGCGTTCTTCACGATACCGCGGGCGACGACGATCGCCGCGGCGTTACGCCCTGAGAGTATTCGAGGCGGGTGCCCGGTGCAGCGGCGGCAGCACATCGATCTGGGCCGGGTGCCCAGGCGTAGAGGCGCCGTTTCGACGCGTCGGTCCCGGGAAAGGAGCGGCATGACGCCCGAGCAGCGTATGCGCGAGGCCGGTGAGCGGCTCGTCCACATCATTGCCCGCCAAGAATGGCTGAACCCATGGGGTTACAAGCTCGAGCACGTGATGGCCGTCGGCTGGGACCTCTTGGGCGGCCGCCGGGATCGTGTGCGCAACGTTCTGGGTGGTGGCGACGGCGCACGGGGCGTGATGCGTGGAGCCGTCTCGCTTCGGGGCTCGGTTACGGTTACCGCCCAGAAACGAACTACCGAGCGATATGCCGACGGACCGATATCGGGAGCGAACGTTTCAACGAAGAGTTCCGGGCGCTGCGGGCCGGCGTCGAAAAACACGCGAGCGAAGAAGAATCGATCATGTTCCCCGAGTGCCATGCCTTGGGCGACGGCGCATTGGAAAAGCTCGGAGCACAGTTGCAGCGCCGCATGGATCAGCTGCGACGCTCGAAGCTCGCCCAGGTTCTCATCGTACTCAAGCGCGAAACGCTGCGGCGCGTCTGAATAGAGAGCGAGGTTCGGATGATCGTTCCGCAACGCAACGAATTGATGCCGGTCGGCGAGCGGTTCTCGCTCTATCGTGCACCGGAGCGGGCGCAAACGGCCGGCTTCGCCGATGACGTTCGCTCCGGGCTGACCGCCGAGCGCAAGACCCTTGCGCCGAAATACTTCTACGACGAACTCGGCTCGGCGTTGTTCGAAGCGATCACGCTTCTGCCCGAATACTATCTGACGCGCACCGAGGGTACGCTTCTCGAACGCTACGCCCCGGAAATGATCGGCGCGCTCGACGGCCCGATCGAGCTCGTCGAGTTCGGCAGCGGCAGCGCGCGCAAGAGCCGCACCTTGATCGCTGCCGCGCTCGAGGCGCAGGCGCGCGTGACCTATCACCCGATCGACATTTCGCCAAGCGCACTCATCGCCTCGGCGTCGTCCCTGGTCGGCGAGTTCGACCGTGTCGACGTCGCGGCGTACGCGAGCGACTACGTCGAGGTCCTGGCCTCAGCGCGCTTGAGCACGTCCAAGCGCGTTCTGGCGCTCTTTCTCGGTTCGAACGTCGGCAATTACGAACCGAGCGAAGCGCGCGCTCTGCTGCGCGCCATGTCGTCCGCGTTCAAGCCGGGCGACGGGTTACTGCTCGGTACGGATCTCAAGAAAGATGCCGCGACGCTCGAACTGGCCTACAACGATCCGACCGGCGTCACCGCCGCCTTCGACAAGAACGTGCTGGGCCGCATCAACCGTGAACTGGGCGGCCATTTCGACCTCGACGCGTTCGAGCACGTGGCGCGGTATGAAGCGCTGCGCGGCCGCATCGAATCCCGCCTGATTGCGCAGCGCGGCATGATCGTGCCGATCGAGGCGCTCGACCTCGACGTGCGGCTGTTCACGGCCGAATCGATCCATACGGAATCGTCCTACAAGTTCGACGATGACGACGTCGCGCGGCTCGCTGCGGACAGCGGCTTCTCGGTTGCACGCCGCTGGACCGACGCGGGCGAACGCTTTGCGGTCTGGCTGCTGCTCATCTCGTAAGCGCCGGTGCGCCTGTAGCATCCGGGACCCCGTCGGACTCGGCACGTTGCGGCGAGCGGATCGGCGAAGGCCGAACGCAATAGATTCGACGAAGTCGAACTCAAGTGCGAATCGGAATCACATCGTCGACACCTTACGCCCGGGACGGCAGCGTAAATCCCAAGGTGATGCCGTACGCGTGCGCCGTTCAGCGGGCGGGAGGTGAGCCGGTCTTGCTTACCAGCGACGTTGCGAATCTTGATCAGCTGCCGCCGACGCTTGGCGGCGTCATCATCACCGGCGGCGTCGACGTCGACCCGGCGCGGTACGGGGGACGTCGTGAGCACTCACGCTCGCAAGCCGGCAGGTATCGCGCGGATCGCGACGACTTCGAGATCGCTCTGGTGCACGCGACGCGCGAGCGCGGCATCCCGACATTGTGCATCTGCCGTGGTTTGCAGATTACGAACGTGGCCTTCGGCGGCACGTTGATCGAAGACATCGACGACGAACTCGGCGAGCGCAACATGATCGATCACCTGCACGGAATGCACGAGGTGGCGGTGGACGCCGGAAGCACTATCGAGCGCGTTACTGCGGCGCGTTCATTCGTGACGAACTCACGCCACCATCAAGCCGTTCGCAAGCCGGGTGACGGGCTCGCGGTAGCCGCGCGAACCGCCGACGGCATCATCGAAGCGCTCGACGCCACGTTCGAGCACCCGTTCTTCATCGCCGTTCAATGGCACCCGGAGAGTCTTGACGATGACGTCAGCCGCCGTCTGTTCGAATCCCTTACCGCGGCCGCAGGGGCGAATGGACCACCGTCAGTGCAAACAGTCACGCATAATCCTCCAAAGACTTCCCGGGCTTTTCTTCCGCCGTAGGTAGATACTCACGGTGTTCGATCGTTTCCACGTGTAGCAACGCGCCGAACTCGAGGCTGTATTGGGTAAGCCGCTTATCGCGGTCAACGGCCGTGAACCAGGTGAAGCGCCGTCGTGGACGTCTGGCTCGACGGCGAAGGTAAGCCTTTTCAGGTCCAGCTGTTGTCTGATCAAGCTAGTGGAACCACATTTGGTCGGACGGCTGAAGGGAAACTGATCACGTACGCCCACAACGAAATCAGCGGAATCAAGCGCATAAGGGCGTTATGAAGATCGTAGACCGCTCCGCATGAGGGCCGCTTCGAAAAGTCCTAGCCGGGCTGCTCGTGTTCCGACGCGCGGTCTCTCTCGTATTCCATCCGGCCGAGGATGGCGTATTGTCGGACGTCTTCTGCAGCTTGCGGATCGCCGGAGTAGCGATCCACGATCCGAGCGATGCGCTCGACTTCTGCATCGTTGAGTCGCCCGAGCATCCGCTCGACATCCGCTTGATCTTGGCCGCGTGAAGCGTCCAGTTTCATCAGTACGAGATAGGGCAGCGCGATCACGCGTAAGCCCGTTTGATCGTAGCTTTCAGCTGTGAGCGCGTCGTGCACCCACTCTTGGCGGCTCGAGATCAGGTCGATGCGGATGCCTTCCCGGCGCCATGCGCGTCCGAAGAGTCCGAGCATCGAATTGGCGAAGAAGAGATCATCGTGCTCCGCAACTGCGGCGTATCCGGCGTCGCGCAGCCTGCGCTCCGCCGTCTCGAAATCGTCGGCACCAACCAAAAAATCGATGTCTTTCGTTGAACGTTCCGGCATGTAGGCTCTCGTCGCTACGCCGCCGACGACGCAGAAGGGTATGGCACCGAACAATGCCCGAGAGTTCACGACAACCTCCGTTCGGGGTAACCCCATGAGAGACTCGAGAGCGCTTCCGCGCCCGCCAATCGCCCGCCGGCGCAGCCCCCGCTCGATGAAGAAGCGTCTTCGATCCCGAGCTAACTCGAAGTTCATCGACCGATTAAGGGATTTGAGTGATGTGGGCCACGAGTCGGGTGCTGCATAAGAGCGTGTTCGTAGTCGATGTGGCACCTCTTGCCAACGCTCGCGCATTCTTGTGCCATCACGTAATGAAGCGGCGCTCAGCCAGTCGAAAGGCGCGATCAGCAATGATGGCGAGGACCGCGGCGACGATGCTGCCAGCGATCGTTCGGTCCGGGGCATCGTGCTCTAAGCCGTATAGGATGAGCACGCCGAGGCCGCCGGCGTCGACCCAGGCACCGAGCGTGGCGAGCGCGATCAGGGCGACGGTTGCGATGCGGACGCCGCCCAGAATGACCGGCAATGCTTGTGGAAACTCGACGCGCCAGAAGCGTTGCCAGGGAGTCATCCCAAGTCCGCGCGCGGCCTCGATGAGCGCTGTCGGGACGCCGCGCAGACCGAGCACGACGTTGCGCACGAGCAGCATCTGCGCATAGATGGCGAGCGCCACGATCGCGGTCGTGCTGCCGATGCCGAAGAGCGGCACGAGCACCGCAAACAGCGCCAGGCTCGGGATCGTATAGGAGACGTTGAGAATCTGCAGCACGATCGCGCCCAAACGCTGCGACCGGGCCACGAAAACCCCCAAGGGAAGGGCGAACGCAGCAGCGATCCCGAGTGACGTCAGCACGAGGTAAAGGTGCTCGGCGAGGTGACCCGCCACGGTGCCGCTGTGCGTGAAGAGATAGCTCATCGCTCGTTCGCGGCGATCGCGTTCCGCACGTCGTCGAAGCTCAGTGTGCCGAGCACTGTACTGCCGTCGACGACCGCGACCCGCGACGAATGTTGCAGTAGACTCGAAAGCACGTCCCGCAGCGTCGCATCCGCGTTGACCGCGCAACGCGCGCCTGCATCCTGTACCGTCGTCGCCCGGGCATCGTCGGCTGAAGTCGCCGCGACATCGACTGCTGCGATTCCGGCGTCGGTCTCGTCAGTCGCACCCGCATCGTCTAACGAAGTTGCGCCGGTCTCGGTGATTGAATCTGCGCCGGCGTCGTTCGCCGTAGTGGCACCTTTCGGCGGCGCGCCCGCTGTTGCGGCTGCGGCGCGATCGAGTGCAGCGGTTGTGCGTTGGACCGCGCGGAGCGCGTCGCGGGCGCGCAGCAAGCCGAGCTGCCGGGTCGCGTTCTTTGTATCGAGAAGTTCTTCGACGTAAGCTGTCGCCGGACGGGCCAAGATGCGCAGCGGGGCGTCGGTTTGCTCGATCTTGCCGGCGCTCATGACGACGATGCGGTCGGCGAGGCGTAACGCTTCGTCGACGTCGTGCGTCACGAAAACAATCGTCGTTCCGAGCGCCCGGTGAATGCGTAGAGTCTCGTCTTGTAGCGCCAGCCGCACGATCGCGTCGACGGCTCCAAAGGGTTCGTCCATCAAGAGCGCGCGCGGCTCGGCGGCGAGCGCGCGCGCGACGCCGACGCGCTGTTGTTCGCCGCCGGAGAGTTCGCGCGGGTAGCGGTCCCGATAGCGTGACGGTTCGAGTTGCGTGAGCTCGAGGAGTTCGTCGACGCGCGCGGCGATGCGCGAACGATCCCAATGCAGCAGGCGCGGGACGACCGAGATGTTCTGGGCCACCGTGAGATGCGGAAAAAGACCGACGGCTTGAATCACGTAGCCGATGCCGCGCCGCAGTTCTTCGGGGGTTCTTTCGGCGATGTTGCGTCCGTCGACGGCGACCGTGCCCGCTACGGGTACGACGAGCCGGTTGATCGTGCGCAGCAGCGTACTCTTACCGCAACCCGACGGTCCCAACAGGACGACGAATTCTCCGGCCTCGACTTCCAGCGTGACGTCGTCAACGGCGTTGCGGTCGCTGCCGGGATAACGCGCCACGACGTTGCGGATGTCGATCGATGCGCCGCGCCGCGCTTCATCCGCGTGCGCCGTGAGTTGCACGTCCTTTGACGGACGCCGTGCGCGTTCGTCGTTCGAAGTGTCGTTGCCCGGCCACGTGCTCACGGGCGCCTCGCTCCCGGCCGCCGCATCTGCACGATCATACGAGGGGATAGGGCCTTGCCCGATAGGCAGCGGCGCCCACTGTGAACGCTCGTCGCCCCTGCCCGATCATACGAGGCGATGTGCCTGCAGAAAGGCGCGGGCGGCGTCGGCGGGATCCATCTTTTCGCGGTCGACTTGCCCATTGAGGCGACGCATGACGGCATCCGTCAAGAACGGCGCAATGCGGTTGAGGATAGGTGCGAGTTGCGGTAATGCGGCCAGCGTGCCGTCACGCACGACGGGCGATACTTGATAGGATGGCCAGAAATGCTTGTCGTCGACGAGCAGCTGCAGATGATCGTATTCAATTTGGCCGTCGGTGCCGAACGCGACGACGACGTCGACCCCGCCGGATTCCAGAGCCGTGTACTTCAGCCCGATGTCGAACAGCTTGACGTCCTTGAAGTGAAAACCGCCGTACGCTTTTTGCAGGCCGGGCAAACCGTCGGGGCGCGTCGTGAACTCCGGAATTGCACCGAGGCGAAGTTGCGGTGCAGCTTTCGCCGTTTCGGAAAGCGTGCGGATGCCGTAGCGCGCCGACACGGCTCGCGTCGTCGCCAGCGCTTGCGTGTCGTCGAACGGCGCCGGCGCCAGCCACGTCAGCGAGTACCGCTCTTTGTATGCGTGTTTGACCGTTCGGTATAAGACGGCGGCATTGCGAATCGGGGGACGATGCAGGATGCTCAGCAGCGCGGTCCCCGTGTACTCCGGGTACAGATCGATGTCGCCGCGCAAGAGCGCCTCCATGGCGACTTGCGTGCCGCCCAAGTTGAACTTGCGCGTTACATGGAAGCCATGCGCCTCCAGCATTTGTGCGTACAGCTCTCCGAGCACCAATTCCTCGGTGAAATCCTTTGCGCCGATCGAAACGGAACGCCCGGCGCGTCGCGCGCACGCCGGAAAAAGAGCGAACGACGCGCCGAGCGCAACGAATCGGCCTCGACCGAAGGACGGTCTGCGGCCGCGAAGCGACTTGCGGATGAACCGACCGGTAATCGCGCTGCCGCTCATGCCGGCGTTGCGCCGGCCTTGGCGGCGATCCGGCGCTCGACAAGCGTCAGGAGGCCCTGCACGATGAGCGCCAGCATGGCGACCGAAACCGCCCCTTCGAAGAGCAAGCCGTAATCGCCGCCGGCCAGACCGTTGAGGATGTATTCACCAAGTCCTCCGCCGCCGATGAAGGCGGCCAACGTCGCGCTTGCGATCACCTCGACGGCCGCAGTTCTTACCCCGCCGAAGACGACCGGCAGCGCAAGCGGCCAGGCGACGCGGAAACGCACTTGGCGCTCGTCCATGCCGAGCCCCCGCGCCGCATCGAGCAGCGCCGCCGAAACGTTGCGAAGCGCGATGTCGGTGTTGATGACGATCGGCGGTATCGCGAGGAACACGAGTGCGACGAGCGCCGGCCGGAACCCGATGCCGAGAATCGGTTGCGCCAGCGCCAGCACGGCTAGGCTCGGGATGACACGCGCCACATTGATCCCGGCGAGCGAGGCGTCACGCAGCAGGGCGGTGCGCGCGATTGCGCTGCCGAGCGGAATGCCGACGAGCAGCGCACACGCTAAGGCCGCACCCGAAAGAACCAGATGGTCGCGAACGTGCAGCAATAGGTCGTTCATTCGCGAGGATTCGACTTCGTCGAATCTGTTGCGTTCGGCCTTCAGGCGATCCGCCTCGGCGGTGGACTTCCGAGCGCCGCTGCCGAAGACCCTTGAGATGATCGTGCAGCCCAAACCGGTCGTGACCGGGGAGATGGAAGCGCCGTCGCTTCCGCAGGTGCCGCCGCTCGACGACCCGTCGCTCTACTATAGCCGCGAGTTATCATGGCTCGAATTCAATGACCGGGTACTCGAGGAGGCTCTCGACGAGCGCAACCCGCTGCTCGAACGATTGAAGTTCACGGCTATTTACGGAACCAATCTCGACGAATACTTCATGATTCGCGTCGCCGCGCTCAAGCAGCAGATCGCGGCCGAAGTGCACAAGCGTTCCAACGACGGGCGTCTGCCCGCCGAGCAACTGGCTGCGATCTCGGCGCGTCTGCGGCTCTCGCTCGATCGCGTGCGCGCGCTGTTTCGCGACGAACTGTTGCCGGCACTGGCGCGCGCAGGGATCGCGATTCGCCGTTACGAGGACCTGAGCGGCGAGCAGCGCGTCGAACTGGAGCGCCTCTTCGAAGAGCGCGTCTTTCCCGTGCTTACGCCGCTCGCGGTCGACCGCGGGCATCCGTTCCCATACATTTCGAATCTTTCACTGTCGCTTGGCGTCGAAATGTACGAAGCGACCGAAGAGGGTCCGCGCATGCATTTTGCGCGGGTGAAAGTCCCGCCGAGCCTGCCGCGTCTGGTTCACCTCGAATCGCCCCAGGGGCAACAACAATACGTAGCGTTGGAAGACGTCATCGCACACAATCTGGGTGCGCTGTTTCCGGGACTCGATGTGCGCGCATCCTATTGTTTCCGCGTGACGCGCGATGCGGACCTCGATCTGCAAGAAGACGAAGCAGACGATCTGCTGCGCGCAATCGAATCGGAACTGCAACGTCGCCGCTTCGGCGAACCGGTTCGGCTCGAAGTCGAAGGTTCGATGCCGGCGTATCTGCGCACGATGCTGTTGGAAGCACTCTCGCTCGAAGAGGTCGATCTGTACGAGATCGACGGGATCATGGGCTGGTCCGATCTGATGACGCTGGCGA
>JALYUD010000062.1 GCA_030853905.1 Vulcanimicrobiota bacterium | reverse complement strand
GACCTACTGAGCAAACTCGGGCGCCGAGCGGAAGCCCTTACCGAGTTCGAGCGTGCCGCGTCGCTCGCGAACAACGCGCGCGACCGGGCCTTCCTCCTCGAACGCGCCGCCGCATGCCGGTCTTAACGTCTGCGTTGCGGGCCGCCGATGACGCGGTCTGCCGCGTGCCGCGCGACCTTCGCCTCGCAAAGGATAACGCCGTCCGCCCGTGGCGGTTCCGCGCTCGTCATTTCGCAGGTCAGCTCGCGTCGATTTGAAACGACCTATCGCGACGTCGTTGTGGACGTTGGGACGGCTTCATCTCGCGTCGTCGTGAGAGCTGAGCCGCGCCGCCAAGGATGCAGGAGCACAATCTGATGCCGATCGCTACAACGGTTTGCCGAATCCTACTCGGTCTGCTGTTCACGTTCGCCGGCGCGCTCGACCTGTTCGTCACTCACCCGCCGCACGAGCCGGGACTCGCCGGCGCCTTCAACGTAATCTTCGCCCAGTCGCACTGGATGCAGTTCGTGGGCTTCGCCCAGTTCGTCGCCGGCGTGTTCCTCCTCGCTAACCGCTACGTGCCTGTCGCGCTGATCGTTCTCGCCGGTTTCCTCTACAACAGCTTCGCCTTCCACATTACGATGATGCCGACCACCGTGTTCGTCGTCGTGATCGTAACCGCACTTTGGGCCATCGTCTCGTTGAAGTACCGCTCGCTGTTCGCGCCCCTTTTCGGAGCACGGCCCGCACTTGCAGACTCGCCGAACGCGTTGCCCCAAAGCGCCCAGAAACGCGCGGGATCGTAACGTAGACGGGGCGCAAGATGCACAACGTAGGGGATCGTGCTAGACGCCGGCCGGAACGCTCGCGATCGACGTTTAAGGAGCCGTTATGAGCGTTCGTGACGTCGGCCGTAACGAGCCTTGCCCCTGCGGTAGCGGTAAAAAGTACAAGCGTTGTCACGGTGCTGCCACGACGTTGGCGGCGGGGCCGGAGCAACGCCTGACGATCGCCCGCCGCTTGATGCGCGCTCTCGAATCCGAAGAACGGCGGGGTGCGATGCAGGAGGCGTTCGACGCGTTCATGCGGCTTCTCGATGATCTCGACGGGGACGAGATCGCAAAGCTCGGCGAGGGTGAGCAGACGAACTCGGCGATAACGACCTTCGCTCTGTACGATCTCGTTCGCGATGACGGCTCATGCTTCGCGCAGCGTTTCGCGCAGCGTAATGCGGCGGTGCTTTCCGCGGACGATCTCGACTACATCGATACGATGGTCAAGAGCTACGTCGATTTCTACGAGGTGCGCGATGTGGAACTGCACCGCGGCATGACCTTGCGACACTTACGAACCGGCCGCGACGTTTTCGTCTTCGAACGAAGCGCGACGGAATCGCTCGGGCGTTTCGATATCCTCGCGACGCGGGTCGTTGGGTTCGAAGAGGGGCGCAAGGAAATATTCCCGCCGACGTTCGTGTTCGATCAACGGAACGGACGCGAGGCGCTCGCCATCGTCCGCCGGGCGCTGAAAAAGAGCCGGGCAGCGCTGGGCGGCTCCGCGCGAATCGAGGTGCGCGACGTACTCAAGCTGGCATTGCCTTCGATCCACCGCCTGTGGGTCGAAACGATGGTCTTTCCGCCTGCTCCACAGCTCTGTACGACCGAAGGAGAGCCGATCGCGCCGGAACGGATTCGTTACCGCATCCGCGACCGCGCCGGCATCCTCGCGATTCTCCATGCGCATGAAGCGTTCGAGCGAGAAGACGCGGGTGACGAAGGCGCACCCGGATACTCGTTTCTCGGCCCCGAGGGCAGCGGCCATGCCGGCGTCGGGCGTCTCCTATGGGGCTCGTTGCGCGTTGACGGCAACGAACTCGTCGCCGAGGTGATGGCGGCGACGCGCGGCTTGCGCCTACGTTCGGCACTCGAGGGCGCAGCCGGCGCGGCGCTCGATTTCCTCGCGACCGAATCGGTCGAGATGGGGACCAATCGCCGTGGCCTCGCACGCGAAGAGCGGCCGTCGGTCGAGGCCGATCAAACGCTCCTCGAAAACGCGGACGTGCGGCATGCGCTCGACGACATCATGGAACGGCACCAGCGCGCTTGGTTGGACGAGCCGATACCGGCGCTCTCGGGCAAAACACCCCGCGAGGCGGCCCGTTCGCGCGAGTCGCGGCCGCAGGTCATCGCGCTTCTCAAGGACATTGAAGCTCGTCAGCGCCGCGCCGGGCGCGCCAAAGGTTCGACCTTCGATACGACGTGGCTCTGGAAAGAGCTCGATCTGGCCCCGTAAGCCGGGCGTCACCGAGCTTAGATAACGACCTTCGCAACCTTGTACGGCGCAAAGGCGCGGTCGGCAGTGAGAATCGTCAAGTCGTCGACTTGAGCCTGTGCGATGAGCAAGCGATCGAAGGGGTCCCGGTGATGGAGCGGCATCGCTGCGATGGCGTCGATATGTGCGACGCGTATGGCGAGCAGTTCGAATCGCTGACGCTTTATTTGCTTCAACGCATACGATGCGGGCGGCTGCGGAAACTCGATCTTTCCGAGCCTCAACTTGATCGCGATCTCCCAAAGGCTCGCCAGCGAAACCGCGACGCGCTCGTTCGCCGCCATGATTCTCGCGCGCGCCTTCACCGGCATCGGTCGTTGGAGCCGTACGTCCACCACAGCCAAACGTGCGTATCGAGCAGCAGGCTCACCGCGGAAAAACGTTGTCGGCTTCAAACGCATCCAGGAGCTCAGCGGGTAACGGATCGTCGAAGTCATCGGGCACGGTAAAACCCGAGCGGCCGATGCCAAAGCCACGATCGGGCGCTGCCAGAACGACGTCAGGTAGAGGCATCAGCCTGGCGACCGGCCGCCCGTGCCTGGCCAAAACGATCTCCTCGCCGCGGGAAGCGCGTGCGACGAGTTCGGAAAGTTGCGCTTTCGCTTCAGCGATATTTACCGTCGCCATGCCGCAGTATAACGTATGACCAACGTTGGTCAATCCCTTAGTGCTCCGGCCTCTGTTCAAAGGCAGCCGGCCGGCCCAAGGGCCTCCGACTCCGCGCTCCCGCGGCCGCGGCTTTCCCGTATCGGAACCGACTCGCCGCAGCTTAGACAGCAGGTCATCGGTTCAAGTCCGATCGTCGGCTCCGGTCTGGCCCTTACCAGAAGTTCCGCGACGGCATAGGCGCTATTCGTTGCGTGGGACCCGCTGATCGTCAGTAGTGCGCCAGCGTCCCGTCGCGGCGGGCGCGGTCGACGAGGCGGCCGAAGGCGAATAGGGCCGTCGGGACGAGGATGGCGCTCGCGATTGCGAGCCAGATTGCCTCGCCCGCTACCTGCGCGATGCGTGCGCCGGCGATCGCCGCGCGCATGCCGGCCAATGCATGGGTGATCGGCAGAAGCCAGGAGACGATGCGCAGCGGCGCCGGTAAGAGGGCGATCGGAAAGAGCACGCCGGCGAGCATCGAGGCTGCTCCCCCGACGAGGAGATTGCTCGGCGGTTCCTGTTTGACGTAGATGACGATGCCGGCTGCGATGATGCCGATTGACGACATGCTGGCGATGCTGAGCACCATGAAGACGGTAAGCGTTGCCACATTGGTGCCGCGCAGGTTGAGGTGAAACAACAGCGTCGCAGTCAGCAGATACACGAAAACCTGCGCGACGCTGAGCGCAATCTTCCACAGACCGCCGGAGAAGGCGACGAGTTCGACAGGCGTCGGTGTCGCGAAGATCGGTTCGATGACCTGCAGCATCTGATCGCGCCGCAACGACTTCGCAAACGCGCCGATCGCACTTGTCTGCAGCAGCATGAAGGCGAAGTTGACGACGACGTAGGCGAAATAGGTCGCCTTGTGCCCCCCGACTCCAAGCGACCGAGACGGCGTCACCAATTTCGAAACGAAGTGCAAAGCGGAAACGCCGACGATGATGCTGATCCATTGCATCAAAAACGGCATCGGATACGACAGATCGAACAGCGCGTCGCGCCGGACGATCGCCAGGATTTTGTTCACTGGGAACGATTCACGAGCGTCGCAAACACCGCCGCCGGGCTCAACCCTTGAGACGAGACGTCGCGCACGGCGACCCCGTTGGCGCTGACGGTTCGCAGTAAGGCGGTCAACGCGTTTTCGAGCGGCTCGATGTCGACGTCGATGCGCTGCTCACTTCCCTGGACGCTAGCGGTGATGTTCAGCAGGCCGGGGACTTCTCGAAGCCGTCCGAGCAGATCGTCGCCGAGCGCATCGACGATGATGCGATAGCGACGGCTTGCGGCGGCGCTGTGCTGCAACTGCTCGGGCGAGCCGAGCGCGCGGATGTGCCCGTCGCGCAAGACGGCCACGCGATCGCACAGCTCCCACGCTTCGTCGAGCAGGTTTGTTGCTAGGATGACCGTTTTCCCCAAGGTATCGACGAGCGTGTTACGGATCAGCCGGTGCAAAGAATCGGCATTGATCGGATCGACGGCGCGCGTCGGTTCGTCGAGCATCAGCAACGGTGGATCGGACAGCAGCGCACGGGCCACGTTCACGCGCTGCCTCATCCCGGTCGAGAGCGTGTTGAAGTTGCTCGAATCATGCGCAGCCAGGCCGACGAGTTCCAGGACCTCGCTGATGCGCCGGTCGAGGTCGACCGCCTTGATGTCACAGAGTGTTCCGAAGAAGCGCAGGTTCGCGCGCACGCTGATGCGACCGTAGAAGTTTCCGTCGACCGTGCTCAAGCCGACGCGCCGCCGGATCGCCATGGGATGTTTGCGCGCCGCTATGCCATCGAGCGTGATCGTGCCGCTATCCCAGTACGACAGCGCCGCGAGGGTGTGCAGCAACGTCGTTTTCCCCGCTCCGTTCGGACCGAGGATGCCGAGAATCTCGCCGCGCTCCACGGCGAAGCTGATCTCGTCGAGCACGTTCTTGCGCGTTGCGTCCCCGCGCCGGAAAAAATTCCAAGCTGCGCGCTGGCGCGGATAACTTTTTACGAGCCGGTCGACGACCAGCAGCGGCGGGGCGCCGTCCGTCACGATCGCTTCCCGAGCGAGATCACGGGAGTTACGGGCATTCCGGCACTCAAACATTCGTTCAGACGTAATGCGGTCTCGTCGACGTGACGCGTGATCGACGTCAGGTGCGCGCCGATGAGCGGCGCAACGTCGACGGCAGCGGTGACGAATCGCCAGCCGGTTCTTGCGGCACCAGGTCCGAGTTCGCCGTTCGCGCTGGCCAGGAGCACGGTCGCGCGGCCGGCGTAACGGGCCGGAATGTAATCGACCGTGATGCGTCTCCACGTTTGTTCGAGATCGCTCGGTTCGCGTGCCGTTACGGCGGAATACGTTTTGCGGGCCAGCAGTGGTACGACCGTTCGAAGTTGCTTCGCCCGGGTCGCGCCCAAGCGTCGCAGATAGCGTCGCGAGCGCCGCACGAGGTGCGCCGTTCGGGCGAGCCCCGTGCGTACCCCGAAACGGCGCTCTTCACCCAACCGCAGAAAGCAGAGTACCCGGTCGATCCGCTCAGCGAGCGCCGACAAGCTGCCGTTGCTGCCGTTCGAATCCACGAGAATCAGCGCGCTGACGTGCTCGCCGCGTGCCTGCAGTTGACGCGCCATTTCGAAGGCGACCAGCGCGCTGCTGCAAAATCCAGCGAGCGCGTAGGGGCCATGCGGCCGCGCCTCCGTGATGACGGTGACGTAGTCGCGGGCCATCGCTTCGATCGTCGCCGGAAAGGGGCGGCCGTTCGTGCCGTGCGGATGGACCGCGTAGACCGGCTGCTCGGCGGACAAGCGGCGCGCGAGCCTGCGCACGTAGTATCCGCCTCCTTTGAAATCGCCGTGGAGAAAAAAAAGCGGCGGTCGAGAACCGGTCGGCTGCACGGCGACCACGGGAGTTGCCGTGTCGAACCCCATCCCGTCAACGAACACCTTCGCTACATGCTCGACGGTCGGTTCGCGGAAAAACTCCGCGGGCGGAAAAGGCTTGCCGTACGCGCGCGATAGTTCATCCAGTGCGCGCATAGCGAGCAGCGAGTGGCCCCCCAGTTCGAAGAAATCGTCGTGAACGCCGACACCGCGAACTCCCAAGACGTGCTCCCAGATTCCCAAGAGCTGATAATAGAGGGGGTTGTTGAGCCGTAGCTCCGGCGCTTTGGGCACGTCGCGCAGCTCGGGTAAGGCCTCATAGTCGACCTTACCGTTGTCGCTCAGCGGCAGTGATGGAACCACGATCACCGTCGGCACCATGTAGGGCGGCAGCTCGCTCGCAACGAATCGGCGCACGTCTTCGGCGCGCTGCGATGCTCCCGCAGTGAGCGACACGTAGGCGAGCAGACGCGTGTCGCCGGCAGCGAGCGTGCGCACGACGACAGCCGCTTCACGGACCGAGTCGTGGCGGCGCAAAGCCGCTTGGATTTCGCCCGTGTCGACGCGAAAGCCGCGAACCTTGACTTGATTGTCCACGCGGCCGATGAACTCGATCGTTCCATCGGCTCGGTAACGCGCCATGTCGCCGCTCGCGTATAGCCGCGCCCCCGGCTCGGTGCGGAAGGGATGCGCAATGAATGTGCGCGCAGTCAACTCCGGGTCGTTGAGATATCCGCGCGCCAGCCCCGGGCCGCCGATAAACAGCTGCCCGGACACGCCGACCGGCACGAGGTTGCGTGCACGGTCGAGAACATAGGCTTCCGTATTGGCGATCGGCTTGCCGATGGGAATGCCGGCGGGATGTGCGTGCCGGATCCGATATGTACAGGCAAACGTGGTCGTCTCGGTCGGGCCATAGCCGTTGAGGAACGTGCCGGGCGGGCCATGTTGGAGCACGGCTTCGACCGCCGCTGGGTCGAGCGCGTCGCCGCCGGCGATCAGAACGCGCAGCCCCGCGAAAGCCGCCGGCTCCTGCGCGCTGACGTGATGCAAAAGTGCCGCGGTCAGGAACATGAGCGTGACCTTACGCTGCCGCAACGTCCGAGCGAACTCGTGCGGTGAGAGCAAAATCTCGCGCGCGATGATCTCGAGCCGCGCTCCGTGCAGCAGCGCCCCCCACAGTTCGAACGTCGCGGCATCGAAGGAAAAGTTCGAGACCTGCGCCATGACGTCCGACTGGAATACCTGCACGTAGTTCGTGGCGGTCACCAGCCGATTGATGCTGCGGTGCGTAACGAGGACGCCTTTCGGGCGACCGGGCGAACCCGACGTGTACATGACGTACGCGAGGTCGTCGACGCTTGCGGCGGCGCGGCCCGCATCGCGTCGTGGCTGCGCGACCGTCCTCGTGGCGTCCAAAGGCATGACGGCTGCGCCCGTATCGCCCACGCGGGACGCAAAGCGATCCGCAGTCAGAACGACGCGCACGGCGGCGTCGGCCAGCATGTATCGCAGACGCTCGAGGGGATACGCGGGATCGAGCGGTAGGTATGCGGCGCGCGCCTTCAATATGGCGAGCGTTCCGATCACCATGTCGAGCGAACGCGCGGCGCAAATCGCGACGATATCCCCGTGGCCGACGCCGGCGGCACGTAGGTCGTCCGCGAGCCGATCGGCGCGCCGGTCGAGTTCGCGATAGGTGATCTCGCCGCCGGATCCCGCGGCGACGGCAATAGCATCGGGCGTGCGTGCCGCCTGCGTTTCAAAAAGCTCGTCGACGGTGCGGTCGGTGACGTAGTCCGTCGCGGTATCGTTCCACTCGACCAGCATCCGCCGTTGCTCGCTTTCGGGCTGAAGCGGCAAGGCGGAGACCGCGCAATCGGGCGCCGTCGCGATGCCTTCGAGCAGCACGTCGAAGTTGGCGAGCATGCGCGCGATGCTCGCTTCATCGAACAGATCGGTACGGTACAGGATCGTGCAGCTCAAGCCGTCCTGCGTTTCGGCGGCGCGGAAAACGAGGTCGAACTTAGCCGTCGTCGTCGCGAGCTCAAAGGGCTCCAGCCGCAGACCATGCAACCTCGGCGCCGCTTCTCGCCGGTTCTGCAAGTGGAAGAGAACGTTGACGAGCGGCGTTTCTCCCGGCGTGCGCTCGGGGTTGGACGCGGCGACGATCTGCTCGAAGGGCACGTCCTGCCGCTCGTACGCGCGCAGCGCTTCATCGCGCACGTCATGCAGGAGCGTCGTAAAGGCGGCAGCGGGATCGACCTTGCTGCGCAGCGGGAGCGTGTTGACGAAGAACCCGATCAGCCCTTCCAGTTCGGCGCGGGTGCGCCCGGCAATCGGCAAACCAACGACCAGATCCGCCTGACCGCAATAGCGGTAGAGCAGCGTTTTGAAAGCGGCGAGAATCGTCATGAACAACGTCGCGCCGTGGCGATTACCGAGCTCCCTGAGCGGCTGCACGACCCGCTCCGGGATGACCAACGACTGCGAGGCGCCCGCGCTGCCGGCCGACGACGGACGCGGCCGGTCAGTCGGCAAGTCGATCCGCGGTGGTGCGCCGGCCAAATGTTCGCGCCAATAACTCAGCCGGCGATCGAATGCTTCGTCCTTGGACGATTCGCACTGCCATGCGGCGTAATCCGCATATTGAATCGGCAGTTCGTCGAATCGCGGTGCGTCGCCGCGTAGGAACGCTTCGTAAGCGATCGTCAGTTCACGATTGAAGATGCCGGTCGACCAATCGTCGGTGACGATGTGGTGCATGACGATCAAAATGACGTGCTCGCCCACGCCGAGCCGTACGAGCAGGACGCGCAGAAGTGGCCCGTTTTCCAGATCGAAGCCGCGCGCTGCTTCCGCGGCGATGATGTTCGCCGTGCGCGATTCGCGCGCGGCGGACGGCAGCGAGCGCAGGTCCCGCTCTTCGATCATCACCTCGACGGATGCGGCGACGAATTGCATTGGTTCGCCGTCGACGGTTCCGAAGCGGGTTCGCAAGATTTCGTGGCGAGCGACGATGGCGTCGATGCTGCGCTGCAGCGCATGAGCGTCGAGAGCGCCCCGTAAGCGCAACGCGTGCCGAACGTTGTACAACGGCGTTCCGGGCGAAAGCCGGTCCAGCAACCAGAGACGCTGCTGCGCGAACGACATCGGCGCCGCAATGACCTCTTGCGGCAGTTCGAATTGGGTCGCCACGGCGAGCGTTCTTTTAACCGCCGGATCGGCCGAATACAACGAAAACCATGATCGTGACTGCCTCGCGCCTCCAGATTCGGCTCCGCGCCGAAAGCCCTGGCCTCAGGGAGCGCCTTATTAGTGTACCATGCGCGCGAAATTTCACCGAAGTGCGTTTCGTCACCGGGAGCGGTACCGAAAGCCTCACACGCTGAGCGCCCGCATTCACGGCACCCCGTGTCGTTCCAGCGCTTCGCGCAAGGAGACGCTCACGGTCTCGGCATGCGGCTCCCGCATGGTGTCCCGCTCGCTTTTGTGGTGACCGGGCAGTTCGATCACCTCGATGCCGCCGGCGGCGAATTGTTCCCAGCCGAGCGCATCTTCGTGATACAACCCCTCGCCCTTGAAGATCAGCATCGGCGGGCACACCGTTTTCGGGTGGTAGCGCTTCATGGCGAGGTAGCAGATCTGCAGAAAGGCCAGTTCTCGCCGCGCGGCCGGAATCGGCAAGCCCATGGCGTTGCGCACACGTTCCCGGAGCGCCGTCAATCGAATCTTGAATTTGACGCGGTAACGAAGCCGCTGCGGGCGCAATTCTCGCAGCGCGG
The DNA here is from genome assembly GCA_030853905.1 of Vulcanimicrobiota bacterium. GTDB lineage: Bacteria > Vulcanimicrobiota > Vulcanimicrobiia > Vulcanimicrobiales > Vulcanimicrobiaceae > Nyctobacter. The sequence goes on along the minus strand of JALYUD010000062.1, from coordinate 16,319 downwards.
CGCGCCAGCGATTCGCGCCCCGAGGGCGCTCGGTTTTCGCCGGTGGACCCTTCGTGACGGCCCCATATCGTTTGACGTATGCCGGTGTCGCGCCGTTGAACATCACGAGCAAGGCGACGCGCTCTCCCGCCCGCTTTAATTGTCGAGCCATTTCGGCGGCGACCATGCCCCCGAAGCAGTATCCGGCCAAGACATACGGGCCTGCGCGCTGTACCGTGCGTATCTCGCGTAGATAGTGTCGCGCCATGCTTTCGACGGTGCGTTCGGGTGCAGCGTCGCCGTACAGTCCCTTCATTTGCAGACCGTAAAAAGGCTGGTTCGGACCGAGCCGCTTCGAGAGGGGTTGGAAATGCAGAATGGTCCCGGCGCCGCCATGGATGCAGAAAATTGGCGTTTGGGAACCGTGCGGTTGGATCGGCACCAGGGAGGTGGACGAACGGTCGACCCGGCCGTCGATCAGAGCGGCGAGCTTCCCAATCGTGGGCGCTTGAAAGAGCGGCGACAGCGGAAGTTTCGTGCCCAGGTCGCGCTCGATACGATCGAACAGCCGTGCAGCGACGATCGAGCTAACGCCCAGTTCGAAGAAATCATCGGTGGTGCCGATCGGTCGAACATCGAGCACGTCTTCCCAGATCGCGCGCAGCTCCGATTCGAGCGGCGTTCGCGGCTCGACGATGCTGCGGCGTTCTCGCTCGGCCTCGCTTTGCGGAGGCGGAGCCGGAAGGCCGCCGCGATCGATCTTGCCGTTGGCAGTGACCGGCAGTTCGTCGAGCACGACGACCGTATCGGGCACCATGTAGGCGGGTAAGGTCGCGGCCAATTCGCGGCGCACCGCGACCGGAGAAACGCGCTTCGTTCGAGTGGCTGCGACGTACGCGACCAAGGATGATTCGCCCGATGGCTTCTCGCGAACGACGACGACGGCCGACCGAACGTCGGAACGCTGCTCAAGCACGCTTTCGATTTCGCCGGGCTCGATCCGGTAGCCGCGTACCTTTACTTGGAAGTCGGCGCGTCCGAGGTATTCGATGCGGCCGTCGGGGCGGAAGCGTGCGAGGTCTCCGCTGCGGTACATGTGCGCCGGAGCGCCGCGGAACGGGTCTTGTACGAAGCGCTCCGCGGTCAGCTCCGCTCGATTGAGGTAACCGCGCGTGATTCCCGCTCCGCCGATATAAAGTTCACCGCGAGCGCCGACCGGCATCGGTTGCAACGCGGAGTCGAGAACGTAGATCGAAACGTTGGGCAGCGGACGTCCGATCGTGACCGGTTCACCGGGTTTGATCCGCTCCATCGTGGCGTACGTCGCTTCGGTCGGACCGTAGAGATTCCAGATCATAGCGACGCGCTGTAAAAGTTGCTCCGCCAATTTCTGCGGCAGCGTTTCGCCCGTCGACATGCTCGTGAAGCCGTCTCGGCCTCTCCAGCCTGCCTCGAGCAGCATCCGCCACGTGGTGGGCGTCGCTTGAAGATGGGTGGCCGACATGCGTTCCATGAGCGCGATCAGCGCCTTGGGGTTGACGGCCGTCTCCCGTGAGGCGATAACGACACGTGCGCCCGACATCAGCGGTAGGAATATATCGACGCCGGAGATGTCGAAGGAGAGCGGCGCGATAGCGATCAGCGTATCGCCGCAGCCGATTTCGACGGCGCTGCGAATGCCCTGCAGAAAATTGACGACATTCCGTTGCTCGATCGCGACCCCTTTGGGGCGTCCCGTCGAACCCGACGTGTAGATGACGTGCGCAAGCCGGCCGGCGTCGGCTTCGATGTGAGGCGCTTGTGGTGACGCGGCGGCAATGGCAGCGCGGTCACCATCGACGGAAATGAACAGAGCCGAAGATGGCGGCAAGCGGTCGCGCAACGCTTCCTGCGTTACGATGATCGCGGCCTCCGAATCGGAGAGCATGAAGGCGATGCGATCGTTCGGATAGTCGGTGTCGATGGGAACGAAGGCCGCGCCGGCGCGCTGCACGCCCAGCACGGCGACGACCATCTCGAGCGAACGTTCCAAAATGATCGCGACCCGAACCTCCGGGCCGGCTCCGCGCGCCCGCAGATACGAACCCAGAAGGTTTGCGCGCGCGTCAAGTTCGGCATACGTCAGCGCCGAATCTTCAAAGGCTAAAGCAATTGCATCGGGCGTCCGCTCCGCTTGTTCGCGCACGAGGTCGACCGTGCTGCAGTCATCGCGGTATGGCGCCTCCGGCCCGTTCCACTGAGCCGAGACGCGCCGCTGCGTAGCCGTCTCGGGCGCGTTATCGTCGCTGATCATCGGCCTGGGCCGGCGCTTGCGGGCTCAAAGAAAAACGGCATAGGCGCGGTGTCGCCGTCAGCGCCGCGAGCGCCGCCGAATAGCCGGGCTCGACCGGGATGGAGCGTACGCACCAACGCTCGGGCGCCCCGCGCGTGCGGCGGTCGGCGAGCAGCCGCGATCCGCCGCTCGGACGCAGCGCGACGTCGAAATAGTCGAGACCGAACGCCACGCCCACCCCGGTTGCCTTGATGTACGCTTCCTTGAGCGTCCAGCCGGCGAAGAACGCACGCGCCCGCTCATCTGCTGCGAGCGTCGTAAGCTCGCAGCGCTCGGCCGGCGAGAAGCAGAACTCGGCGAGCTCGGTGTAGTCGATCCGCGTATCCCACCGTTCGACGTCGACGCCGACAGGAGAGCCCGCACACACGGCGAGCATCATGAACGCACCGGCGTGCGAAAGATTGAACTCGAGTGTAGGCGCAATCCGGTCGTCGCGCGATGCACGATTGTGCAGCGCCGGCTTGCCGAAGCAGCCGATCTCGAAGCGTAGCTCGTGCGGCCCCGTACCGGCATACCGCGCGAGCGCCGTGCGCGCGAGCCCATGCGAGACGACGTATTGCGTCCGGTCCGGCGCAAACCGGAATCGAGCGGCGCGCTGCCGTTCTTCGTCATCGAGCAACGAAGCGAACTCGCTCTCCCGCTCGGCGAATGCGCCGATGCGCGCATCCCACAGGTGCACCTCATCCGCGGCAAGCGACAGCGGAGGGCGCCGCGGCAGCAGCATCACGGCGCAACCTCCGCGCGCGCGGACGGTTGCGGCTCGGTCGTACGCCGCAGCGGTGCACGAGGAAGGCGAAGGAGCGCAGGTCCCTCCTGGCTGCTCCCATCGGCTACCAACGTGTCGACGTGCGCGGCCAACTGCGCGATCGTGGGACGTTCGAAAACGGCGTTGAGCGGAAGGCGTACGCCGAAGCGGCGGCTCAGCTTACCGAGAACGCGGATCGCCAACAGCGAGTGGCCTCCGAGCGCGAGGAAATGATCGTCGACGCCGAGCATTGCCGGCTCACGCTTGAACGTCTCGGCCCAGATCGCGACGAGCGCAGTCTCCGTTTCGGTACGCGGTGTGGTCGTCGCCGCAACGTCGAGCGAGGCCGCGTGCGGGGACGGCAACGCTCGCCGATCGATCTTCCCATTCGGCGTCAGCGGCAACGCGTCCAAGACGAAGACGGCGCGCGGTAGCATGAAGGCGGGAAGTTTTACTCGCAGCTTCTCGCGCAGCGCGGCGCCAAATGCGGCGCTGCCGTTACCCGTGGCAGCGGCTGACGCAACGACGTAGGCGGCCAACTGCACGTCGGCGTCGCCGCACGGCAACACGAGTGCAGCGGATACGCCCGGCAACGCCCGCAGCGCCGCTTCAACGTCTCCCGGTTCGACGCGATAGCCGCGAATTTTCACTTGTGCGTCGGTGCGGCCAAGATGTTCGAGCGCGCCGTCGGGCAGGCGCCGCACGCGATCGCCGGTCCGGTATGCGCGCGCGGCTCCTTTGAGCGCGATGAACCGCTCCGCCGTAAACTCCGGGCGGCCAAGATAGCCGCGTGCGAGGCCGGCGCCTGCCAGGTACAGTTCGCCCGGGATGTCCGGCGCGACCGGTTGTAACCGTTCGTCGAGGACATACGCTTTCATGTTGGCGAGCGGTCGACCGATCGGAACCGTACGTGCGCCGGCGGCTCGCGCTCGTTCGAGCGACGCAGCGGTCACCTCGAATGTCGTCGCACCGACCGTCGCTTCGGTCGGTCCGTAGTGATTGAGCACCCGGCAGGCGTTGCTTACCAGCACGCGCGAGGCGAGGCCGAAGTCGAGCGCTTCGCCCCCGAAGACAAGCCAGCGCGCCGGCAAAGCAGCCGCCGAAGAAGCTTCGTCGGGAAGCAGTGCGCGCAGGTGGCTCGGCGTGATCTTGAGGACGTCGAGCGGGCGCGCCGCCAGATATGCGCCGAAACGGGCGCCATCGCTCGTTACGTGCGAAGGCAGCAGATGCACGGTGCCGCCGGAGCACAGCGCCGCAAAGAGCGCGGTGTTGCCGAGGTCGGCCGCAAGCGTGCCCGCCATGCCGAAGTGCGTGTCCGTCAAGGTCGCCAAACCATCGCCGCGCTCGTGCGGCGCAAGATCGGCGAAGATGCGTGAAATCGCGCGCACGTAGTGCACGAGGTTGCCGTGGGTTACGGCGACGCCTTTCGGCACGCCGGTCGAACCGGAGGTGAACGACACATAAGCGAGGTCGCCGGGCGCCGGCGCGCACTCCGCGATTGGTTCGGCGAGATGATGCTGCCCCTCGAGAACGATCGCCTCGACGCTCGAGGGCAACAGCGACGCGTGTGCCGCATCGGTTATGACGAATCGCGAGTCGCTCTCGGTGAGCTGCTGCGCGAGTCGCGCCCCCGGCAGGTCCGGTGACAAAAACGCATATGCGGCTCCGCTCTTGGCGACGCCCAGCAGCGACACGATCGACTCAGGCGAACGATCGAGCAGTATGCCGACGCAGCGGTTCGAAGCCGCGCCGAGCGCCCGCAGACGTTGCGCAAGCGCATCCGCTCGTTCACCCAGCTCTGCGTAGGAAAGCTTTCGTTCGCCGCACACAAGTGCCGTCCGTTGCACAGCGCGCGCGCGCGCTTGCTCGAACAGCGCGACGAACGTCGTGGGCACGCCAACGTCGATGTCCGTTGCGTTCCACGAGGCCAGCTGTGAACGTTCCTTGTCGCTCGGCAGCGACAAACGTGCGATGGGAACGCCGGTGTCGTGCGCCGCCGCTGCCAGCACGCGCCGCAATCGCTCGAGGAAGCGGTCGATCGTCGTCGTGCTCCACAGGTCCGCACGGACGCGCAGCGACAACGAGAGCCCCGCGGCGCGCTCTGCCATGAACAAGGTCACATCGAACTTCGTCGTAGTGACGGCGTTTCCGAACGGCCGCATTTCGATGTCGCCGAGCCGGCCTGCGCCGTCTTCGCCGGAAGCGAGCATCGTGAACACCGCTTGCACGAGCGCTGCGTCGCCGGCGGCTTGGCCGCCGCGCAACTCAAGGAGAAGCTTCTCGAGCGGCAGTTCCTGATGGTCATATGCGCCGAGAGCGCTCTCGCGCACGCGCTTCACCAGTTCGGCGAACGAAGGGTCGCCTTCGAATCGCGCGCGTTGCACGGTCGTGTTCACGAAGCAACCGATCAACTCGTCGAGCGTGGGGCGCGTGCGACCTGAAATCGGCGAGCCGACGAGCACGTCGCCTCCGCCGCGCGCGTACGGGTGAAGCACGACGGCGTAAGCGGCAAGAAGCGTCATGTAGAGCGTCGCATCGCAGCGTCGGGCGAGGGCTTGTATCGCTTCGAGGCGGTCCGGCGTGATCAGGATCGAACGGGTCACGGCGTCGTAAGCCGGCACGCCCGCCGGGGGAACATCCGGCACGAGGTCGAGCACCGTATCGACGTCGCCGAGTTCTCGCCGCCAGTACGCCAGCAGACCTTCCAGCCGTTCGCCGGCGAGGGAGCCCCGTTCCCACAGCGCGTAGTCGGCGAACTGGAGCGGCAACGGAGGCAGTTGGGGCGGGCGGGCGGTGCGCAACGCGGTGTAGCAGGCGTCGAGTTCGCGAAAGAGGATGTCGCCTGAGCGGCCGTCGGCGGCAATGTGGTGCGAATCGACGTGCAGCACCGCTTCGTCGTCGCCCGTCCGGAACAGCGACACACGCAGCGGGAACTCGCTCGCAAGATCGAATGGGCGTTGCGCCGATTCGCGGGTGAGACGTTGCGCCTCGGGGCGCCGCGCCGCCGGCGCCAATGCACGCAGGTCCGTTAGCGCGATCGCGACTGGTCGTGCCGAATGCACGACCTGCACGGCTCCTTCCCCTTCCGAAGCGTACGTCGTGCGCAAAACCTCATGACGCTCGACAATCATGTCGAACGCGCGCCGCAGCGCCGCGATGTCGAGCCGGCCGACAAGCAGCCGGGTGCGTGGAACGTTGTAGGCGCTGCTGTGCGGTGAAGCGCGGTGAATTAGCCACAACAGTTCTTGCGCGAACGACTGCGGGAAGACGCTCGTTTTGCTCATCGAACGCTCTGTGCCGTGCGGGTTGCATCCGCGGCGCGCGGCAGCGGACCCGGGTCGTGAACCTGCGGTGAGGCGACCGCGTCGTTCACGACGATCGCCAGTTTCTCGATTGTGGGTGCATCGAAAAGCGCGCGCAGGGGCAGCCGGATGGCGAAGGTGCGGCTCAGTTTTCCGAGGATGCGAATGGCCAACAGCGAGTGGCCGCCCAGTGCCAGAAAATGGTCGTGCACGCCGACGCGCTCGCGTCCCAGAACCTCCGTCCAGATGCGCGCGAGCGTCAATTCGGTTGCCGTCCGAGGCGCGACATCGGTGGGCTCATCGTTTCGCGTATGCACGTCGGAAAGCGCGCGTCGATCGATCTTACCGCTCGGCCCGAGCGGTAACGCGTCGAGCGCAACGACGGCGCCGGGCACCATGTGATGCGGCAGCCGTTCCGCCAGCCAGCCACGCAACTGCTCGGGCGTCGACCCGTCGGCAGCCGCCACATAAGCGATGAGCGCCGGTTGGGCGTCGCCCGCAGGATCACGCACAAGAACCGCGCACTGCGACACCGCGGGGTGCCGGGCGAGGACGTGCTCGATGTCGCCGAGGTCGACGCGGTAACCGCGTAGCTTGATTTGCGCATCGCCGCGGCCCAGATATTCGAGCGCACCGGTCGAGAGCCGGCGCACGCGGTCGCCCGTGCGATAGACGCGGCCCATGCCGGGCAATTCGCTGAAACGTTCCGCCGTGAAATCGAAACGGTTCATGTAGCCGCGTGCGACCCCGGCTCCGGCGATGAACAGCTCGCCGGGTACGCCGAGCGGGAGCGGCTGAAGGTTCGCGTCGAGCACATGCGTCCGAACGTTGGCCAGCGGATAACCGATCGGAACCGTTCGCGCTCCCGCCGCGCGCGCGTTTTCGAGCGACGACGGGGTCACTTCGAAGGTCGTTGCGCCGACCGTCGCTTCGGTCGGCCCGTAATGGTTGAGGATGCGGCAACGCTGCGTCGCGAGCAGTTCGGAGGCGAAGTCGAGCGGCAATGCTTCACCACCGAAAATCATCCAGCGCGCCGGTAAGATGCTCGCGGGGTCCGTGTCCGGGAGGAGCGCGCGCAGATGGCTCGGCGTGATCTTCACGACATCGAGCGGATGCGCCGCGACGTACGCGCTGAACTGCGCCGGATCGCTCGTGACGTCGCCCGGCAGCACGTGCACGGTGCCGCCGCAGCAGAGCGCCGCAAAGAGCACCGTGTTACCGAGATCCGCCGCCAACGTCCCCGTCAGCGCACAGTGCAGTCCACCCAGAGCCGCCAGGCCGTGGCCGGGCTCCTCGCGGCGGACGTCGCCGAGCACCCGTGAGATTGCGCCGACGTACGATGCGAGGTTGCGGTGCGTCACGGCGACGCCTTTGGGGACGCCGGTCGAACCCGACGTGAACAGCACGTAGGCGAGATCGTCCGGTTCGAGTGAGCACGCAATGTTGTCGTCGCTCGCATCCTCGTCCCGCAGCGCGACGACCGCGTTCGCGTCGAGAGGAAGCTGCGCCGCCGCGGCGGCACACGCAACGACGAGCTGCGTGCCGCTCTCCGTCAACTGCTGCTTCAACCGCTCGTCCGGAAGGCCGGGCTCGAGCGGTACGTACGCGCCTCCCGCTTTAAAAATTCCCATAATGGCGGCGACCGACTGCGTGGTTCGCTCGGCGACGAGGCCGACCGTCGTGCCGCGCTCGACCCCGCGTGTGCGCAGCCGCTGCGCCAGCGCGTTCGCGCGCGCGTTCAGCGCCCGATACGTCACACGCTCGTCGCCGCAGATGACGGCAGTCGCTTCGGGGATACGCCTCGCTTGCGTTTCGAATGCAGCGACGACGGTGCTGAGGCCAGTGTTGGCGGCGGTCGCGTTGGTTGCCGCGATGAGACGTTCTTCTTCGGGGGTCGACAATGCCAGGCGTGACACCCGCGCTTCGGGGTTCGCGACCACGGCCGCCGCCACGCCTTGCAGTTGCGCCAGAAAGCGTTCGATTGAAGCCACGTTCCATAGATCCGAGCGTGCGCGCAACGTCAGCCGCAAACCCTGCGCCGTTTCCATCATGAACAACGTCAGATCGAACTTCGTCGTTTGCATGTCGACACGGTACGGACAGACGAGCGCGCCCTCGAGCGTGAGCGGCGCGGCAGTCGGGTCCTGCGCCGAAAGCACGACGTCGAACAGCGATGCGTGGCTGGGGTGCCGAGCGCCGTCACGCAAGTCGAGAACCAGCTTCTCGAAAGGGACGTCTTGATGATCGTACGCGCCGAGACAACTGTCGCGAACGCGTTCGAGCAGCTCGCAGAAGGTCGGATCGCCGGCAAAATCGCCGCGCATTGCGAGCGTGTTGTTGAAGTAGCCGATCAGGTTCTCGAGCCCGGCCTCCAGGCGGCCGGCGACGTTTGAGCCGATGAGGACGTCCGTGCGGCCGGTGTAGCGGTGCAGCAGGGTTGCATACAAGGCGAGCACCAGCATGTACAGCCCGGCATCATGCCGGCGACCCAGTCGCTGCAACGCGTCGATCAGCTGCGGCTCGAGCAGGCACGAACGTTGCGTCCCAACGAACGTCGGCGCCGGCGAGGGCGGAAAGTCGCGCGGCAAGACGAGCGGTTCGGTCCGTTCGCCCAGCTGCGCGCGCCAATAGGTCAGCAGTGTGCTCAGGCGCGCGCCGCTGAGCGCTTCCCGTTGCCACAGCGCATAATCCGCATACTGCAATTCGAGCGGCGGCAGCTCGAACGCCTCGCCGGCGCGGAAAGCGCGATAGGATGCGGAAAGTTCGTGCAACAGCACGCCGATCGAGGCTCCGTCCGAGACGATGTGGTGCATCTCGAGGAGCAGAAGATGCTCGTCGGCGTCGAGACGAAGGAGCGTCGCGCGGAACATGTGCTCGCGAGCCAGGTCGAACGATCTGCGCGCGCGTTCGTTCACGATCGCGTCGGCGCGTGCTGCGCGTTCCGGCGCGGGCAAGTTGCGCAGATCGATGCGCTCGACTGCGAGGGCGTGCGGCGGGTCGACGACTTGCTCCGGCTCGCCGTCGACGAGCGCAAAGCGTGTGCGCAGCACCTCGTGGCGCGCGACGACCGCGCTCAAGCTGCGTTCGAGCGCCCGCACGTCGAGCGGCCCGCTGATGCGCCGCCCCAGCGGCATGTTGTAGGCCGTCATGCCGGGCGCCGCGTTGTCGAGCAGCCACAGCAATTCTTGCGCGAATGAGAGCGGAAGACGGCCCGCACGCGGGCGCGCGACGAGCGGTGGAATCGTCGTCTCATCCGCAATTCCGGCTTCCGCCAGCAATTGGTCGAGCAGCGCCTGATCGCCGCTCATGACGTCACTTCGGCGCGGTGCGCGTGCGAAGCGGCGTTCGCGGATAATGCGTCCAGGCGTCGCTGCCGTTCTTCGGGCGCCATCTCGTGGACCGTTTGGACCGCGCGAGCGACCGTTTCAATTCGGCCTCGGACTGCCTCTTCCCGAACGAGCGCAGCGGCGACGCCGCGAACGGTCGGTGTCGCGAAGAAGCTGCGCACGGAAAGGCGCGTGCGCAGGATCGTGCCGGCGCGCGCTGCGACCTGCATGGCCAGCAGCGAGTGGCCGCCGGCCTCAAAGAAATCGTCGTCGATGCCGAGCGCTGCGTCGCGACGGAGCACGTCTGCGAAAATGCGCGCGACGACGGATTCCGTAGCGGTCGTCGGGTGGGCAAATGGAACGCTTCGGCTGCGCGCCGCAGCGGCATGTGGTGGAGGCAGCGCTTTACGATCGAGTTTACCGCTCGGCGTGCGCGGCAATGCTGCCAGCCGTACAAAAAGGCCGGGTATCATATAATCCGGCAACCGCGTGCGCAAATATGCGCGCAGCGACCGTGGCGAAAGCGCGTCGTCCACGTCACGCGCACCGTGCTCTGCAACATAGTAGACAACCAGTTCCGCATGCTCCGGCGACGGTGCGTGCACGGTCGCGGCGGCGTCGTGCAGTGACGGGTGCGCCGTAAGCACGGCCTCGAGCTCGCCGAGCTCGATGCGGAAGCCGCGCAGCTTTACCTGTTGATCGAGTCGGCCCAGATATTCGAGACGGCCGTCGACATGGCGACGAACGCAATCGCCGGTTCGATAGATCCCTCCGAGTTCCGGGCGGAAGGGATCGGAGATGAAACGTTCGGCCGACAGTTCGGGGCGATGGAGATATCCGCACGCTACGCCGTCGCCGCCGATGCAAAGCTCGCCCGGCACTCCGAACGGCGCCGGCTCGCCGCCTGCTTCCAGGACGTAAAACCGCGTATTGGCGACCGGATGCCCAAGTGACATCAGTTCGCCGCTGCGAACGCGGTGCACGGCGGAATAGATGGTCGTCTCGGTGGGGCCGTAGCCGTTGTAGAGGGCACGGCCGCGTGGCAAGAGCTGCGCCGCCAATTCTTGCGTCAACGCTTCGCCGCCGGAGACCATCGTAAGCCGCGGCGCACCGCGCCAGCCCGCCGCAAGCAACAATCGCCACGTCGTCGGGGTGGCGAGCATCAGCGTCGCTCCCGACGATTGGAGCAGGTCCGCTAAGCGGTTGCCTTCGACCATTGCCGCGGACGGCGCGATGACGAGTCTTCCTCCCGACACGAGCGCCAGCCACAACTCCGCGCCCGCCACATCGAAGGAGAACGTGGTGACCGCAAGGACCGTGTCGCGTGCGCTCAGTTCGAGTTCGCGCCGCATCGAACACAGGAAGTTCACGAGGGCCCGGTGGCTGATTGGAACGCCCTTGGGGCGGCCCGTTGAACCCGACGTGTACATGACGTACGCGAAGTCGTCCGCCGTCGCGCTCAGGCTGCTCTCTCGTGCCGGCACGGCAGGCGGTGACTGGCCCGTGTCATCGCCGAGCACGTACAGCGACGGCATGGACGTGCCGGCTTCGACTGCGGCATCACGCAAAACGGCGCCGATGCGCTCGCGCAGCGGCTTCTCGGTTATCACGATCGAGGCTTCGCAGTCGGCGAGCATCAACGCCAAGCGCGCCGGCGGAAAGGTCGGGTCGAGCGGTACGTAGGCGCCCCCCGCTTTGAGGATGCCCCAAAGCGCGACTGCGATCGCGCGTGTACGCCCCACGCAGACGCCCACGAACGACCCGGGCCCTACGCCGCGTCGCCGTAACGCTCGCGCCACGTCCTCGGCTCGCTCGTCGAGCTCGGCAAACGTCAGCGCGCCCTCGTCGTCGACGACGGCGATCGCTTGCGGCCGGGACGCAGCCTGCGCTGCCACGAGATCAGCGACCGTCGCCTCACGCGGATAGTTTGCTTCCGTATCATTCCACTGCACCAGCAGGCGCTCGCGCTCATCGGCCGATACGATCGCGAGCGCCGACAAACGGCGTGACGGATCGGCGACGATGCTTGCGAGGAGGGTGCGGAAGTGCACGAGCATTCGATCGATGGTCGCCGCTTCGAAGCGAGCCGTCCGGTACCCGAACGCGGCGCGTAAGCCCGCTTCCCCCCGGGACAGCGAGAGGCTGAGATCGAACGGAGCGACGACGCGCTCGAACGGAACCCGAACGGTGCTAGCGCTCCCGAGTCCGAGCGGCGCGGCGGCGCCGTCGTTGAGCACGAACATCGTCGTTATCGGCGAGGCGGCGTCGGAACCGCGCGCATCACCATGCGCGAGCAGCGTTTCGAGCGGAATGGCCGCATGTTCGAGCGCTTTCAAGGTGGCGGCCTTCGTCGCGGCGAGCAGATCGAAGAAGGTCGTGCCGGCTGCGAATCGCGCGCGGAATGCAAGGGGATGCGTCAGGTAACCGATGAGTTCGGACGTTTCGGGTGCCGAGCGCTCCGCCAGCGGCGAGCCGACGACGATATCATCTTTGCCGCTGTAACGATGCAGCAGCGTCTGGTACGCGGCCAGCAAGACCATGAACAACGTCGCGCCGGATTGCCGCGCGAGCCCTTCGAGCGCGGTAACGATGTTCGCCGGAATTTCCGCGATGCGCTCTGCGCCTGCGAAGGATTCGAGCGCCGGCCGCTCGCGGTCGAGCGGCAGCGCCGGCCCGAGCGGCGCACCGGCGAGGTGCTCGCGCCAATACCTCGCCAGTTCGTCGAAGCGCTCAGCGGTGAAGACGCGCCGCTGCCACGCGGCGAAATCGGCATAACGAATTGGAAGTTCGGGTAACTGCGGCGCTTTGCCTGACGCGATGCAGGCGTAAGCCGCCGTCAGTTCACGCCACATGATGTCGACCGACGAGCCGTCGAAAGCGATGTGATGGGCGACGAGCGACAGCACGAAATCAGCGTCGCGTACCGTAATGAGCAGCGCGCGCAACGGCGGCTCCTCGCCAAGCGCAAACGGCGTGGTGGCCTCAGCCTGCAAGCAGCGCGCCAGTTCCGTATCGCGTGCGGATTCCGGTACATTGCGCAGGTTGATCGTTCGCAAGGCCACCGACTGCGGGGCGCCCTCGATCTGCATCGGCGTGCCATCGATCTCGACGAAGCGCGCGCGTAAAATAGCATGGCGCTCGACGACGACGCGCAATGCGCCTTCGAGTGCCGGCACGTCGACGACGCCGGCGATCCGATGAACGACCGGCATGTTGTAGACGGCGCGCCCGGGTGACGCCTGTTCGTGAAGCCACAGCAATTCTTGTCCGTAGGACAGCGGTGCCGGACCGCTCCCGGTTCGCGGCGTGATCGGCGGCAGCGCATCAGCCCCCTCCGCGGAACGCTCGAGCATTGCGCAAAGCCCTGCCACGGTCGGATTCTCGAAGAACTCGCGCAGCGAAACGGGCCTGCCGCCGTTACTCGCCACACGGCTGAGCAAACGCATTGCAGCGAGCGAATGGCCGCCGAGCTCGAAGAAGTCGTCGTTCACGCCGATCGCGGCGCAGCCTAGCACGTCGCTCATGATGCCTACGACCGATCGTTCGGCGGCGGTTCGCGGCGCGACGAACGCAGCGCGCGTCGGCACCCGCTCGCCGGCATTCGGCAGGGGCAGCGCCGCGCGATCGACTTTTCCGTTCGAGGTCAGGGGAAGCGCGTCGAGCCGTACGAGAAAGGCCGGCACCATGTAGCCCGGGAGCAGACCGCGCAGATGGTCGCGCAGTGACGCCGGGTCGCCTGCGCCGGAGCCGCCGCTGTGATCGGCATCCTGATGCGGCACATAGTATCCCACGACGTTCGGTTCGCCGTTACCGTCGCCGCGCACGGCCGCTGCGGCCGAGGCGATCCGCGGGTGCGCGCCGAGGGCCGCTTCGATCTCGCCGAGCTCGATGCGAAAACCGCGCAGCTTTATTTGATCGTCGAGCCGTCCAAGGTATTCCAGCCGGCCGTCGGGGTGGCGGCGTACGCGATCGCCGGTCCGGTATAAGCGCGCGCTGGCCTGGGAGCGGAATGGATCGGCGATAAATCGTTCGGTCGTCAACTCGAGGCGGTGCAGATACCCGCTCGACACGCCGTCGCCGCCGATGCACAGTTCACCCGCGACGCCGAGCGGCGCGACGTCGCCGCCGGGTTCGAGCACGTAGAGTTGCGTGTTCGCGATCGGCCGGCCGAGCGAGATCGGTTCGCCTGCGCGCACGCGCTGCAGCGCCGACCAGATCGTCGTCTCGGTCGGACCGTACATGTTCCACAGCGCTCGCCCGCGCGGCAACAGTGCTGCGGCGAGATCCGGCGGCAGCGCTTCTCCGCCGCACAACACGGTCAGGTTCGGATCGCCCGTCCAGCCCGCCGCCAGCAGCAGCCGCCACGTTGCCGGCGTCGCTTGCATCATCGTCGCGCCCGATGACGATAACAACTCGGCGAGCCGGCGACCGTCCATGACTGCTTCCCGCGGTGCAATGGCCACGCGGGCTCCGACGACGAGCGGCAGCCACAACTCAAGAGCCGCGATATCGAACGACAAGGTCGTCACCGCGAGCAGCGTGTCGCTCGGGACGAGGCCGGGCTCCCGCGCCATCGAGGTCAACAAATTAACCAGTGAACGGTGCGTGACCGCAACGCCTTTGGGGCGGCCGGTTGAACCCGACGTATACATCAGGTAGGCGAAATCGGTCGCTCCGGCGTGCACGATCTGCGCCGCAGTCTCGGCAGCAGGAGCCGGGGGTTCGCCGCGTTCATCGATGCAGCAGAGCGCTGGTGCGTAGCTCGTCGCCGCATCGCTTGCGGCCGCGATGATACCGTCGACGAGCGTGCGCAAGGACGCTTGCGTCACCACGATTCGAGCGCCACAATCTCGTAGCATGAAGGTCAAGCGGGACGACGGGAACGAGGGATCGAGGGGCACGTAGGCGCCTCCCGCTTCGAGCACGCCCAAGAGCGTCACGAGCATCTCCGCGGAGCGCTCCAGGCAGACCCCGACGAACACGCCGGGCCGCACGCCGAGCGCTCGCAATCGCTGCCCGACCGCAGCGGCTTGCGTCGCGAGCTCTTGGTACGTCAGCGAGCGGTCCGCGGCGTCGATCGCGCAGGCTTGTGGGCGCGCTGCAACCTGCGCGGCGATGAGCGCCGGTAACGTCGCGTCACGCGGGTATTCCGCCGCGGTCGCATTGGGGCCCGATATCAACGCCGCACGCTCCCCCGCGGTGACGAGCGGCAATGCCGAGACGCGCCGTGATGGGTCCGCCACGATCCCTTCGAGCAAGGTGTGAAAGTGCGCCAGCATTCGTTCGATCGTCGCGGCTTCGAAGAGGTTCGTGCGGTACTCGAAGGATGTGCGGAGCGCACGGTCCCACGGCGTGACGGAGAGCGTCAGGTCGAACTTGGAGACCCCGCTTTCAAAGGCGAGCGGTGTCGCCCGCAGCGATCCGAGAGGCGCGTCGCTCGCCACGGCGCTTTGCAGAATGAACATCGTTTGGTATGGCGCGGCCGCGCTTTCCGCGCCCGTGCTCTCGAGCAGATCGTATGGCGCATCCTGATGTTCGAGCGCGCCGAGCGTCGTCGTGCGGACCGCTTGCAGAACGTCGGTGAAGCGTGGGTCGCCTTCGAAGCGCGTACGCAGCGGCAGCGTGTTGGCGAAGTATCCGACGATGTTCTCGAGTTCGGGCTGCTCGCGGCCGGCAAACGGCGACCCGACGATCACGTCGCTTTGCGCGCAATAGCGATGCAGCAGCGTTGCATAGGCCGCAAGGAGAACCATGTAGGGCGTAACGTCGCTGCGACGCCCCAGCCGCACAAGCCCGTCGAGTAACGTCTCGGGCAAGACGGCCGCCCGGTGTGCGCCCGTAAAACGGCCGAGCGCTTCGCGTGGGCGGTCGAGCGGCAAGGCCAAGAGCGGGGGCCGCTGCGCCAACTGCTCGTTCCAAAATATGCGCAGTTCACCCCGGCGTCGACTCGCCGACCCTTCGCGGTGCCATGCGGCGAAGTCCGCGAATTCGATCGGCAGTGCCGGTAAGTCGATCGGACGACCGCTTTCGTTCGCGGCATAGAGCTCGGCCAGGTCGCGGAACAGGACGTCGCAGGATGCGCCGTCGGCAACGATGTGGTGCGAGACGAGCAGCAAGACGTGCTCGCGCGGGGACAAGCGCACGAGCAACGCACGCAACAGGAGGTCGCGTTCGAGATCGAAGGGCCGCTCGGCGAACGCTTGCAGATGCTGCACCGCTGCGTCTTCACGCGCGTCCGCCGGCAGCGTGGTGAGTTCGAGCGTCTCGAGCGGTACCGCCTTCACCGCTCCGATCGTCTGGATGACGCGTGCAGCGCGCTCGGAGAAGGTCGTTCGCAGCGCCGCATGGCGCTCGACGAGCAGATCGACCGCACGGCGCAGCGCGGGTTCATTGAGAGAGCCGCGAAGCCGCCGCGCCGCGCGGATCGTATAGGCGGCATCGGTCGAGCGATTGCGATCGAGCAGCCACAGCGCTTCTTGCGCCGACGTCAGCGGTGCTTGCGAGGTGTTGCGGCGCGGAATGGCAACGCTTTCCGTGCCGTCGGCAACGGCTGCGGATTCGATTTCGTCGAATCTGTTGCGTTCGGCCTTCGGCCGATCCGCCCGCCATACGTCCGACACGGACGAGCGTCGGGG
>JALYUD010000009.1 GCA_030853905.1 Vulcanimicrobiota bacterium | reverse complement strand
CACCTCGCCCGCTTGGGCGACACTGGGAAGCATCGAGATCGCGAGCGCGGCCGCGCCGGCAGTGGTGAGGATAGCTTTCGCGAGCAGGGTGGTCTTCAACATGTGAACCTTTCGAAAAAGAGCGGTAAGTCGTTGCGCAGCCATCCTACCCCAGCCGCCCTCGCAGCGTAAGCGTTCATGCCGCTTTCTAAGCCTCGCCTAAGCCCGCTCTTAGCGCCCTTTAAGAAACGGATCCTAACAGGCCGCGCTTTTCCCCAGCCTCGCTAGCGGCGGGACATCGTTGTGGTGCAGGGCGGCCCGTCGTAGAGGAAAAGCACGTCCTTGTTCGACACAGCCAGTGTTTGACGTCGGCGTCCGTAGGTCGGGTCGGGCGACGGACGTTGCTTCGACGTCACGACGAAGGCGCGTTGCGCGCGGCAGATCGTCGAACGGGGGTCTGACGTGAGGCCGGGATCGCCGTCGGTGGGCTCGGCCAGCTTCGCGACGCGAGGACGCGTGTAGAAGAGCAGCGCGTTGCCGCCGGACACGCCTTGGATCGCGACGACGTCGCCCGGACGGCGGTCGCGATCGATGACCGCGGCGAGCGTCGGGATCGGCTTGAAACGCTCGACGATCGGTTCGCCGAAGACCGCGATGATCAGCATGACGAGCACGCTCGACGCCGCGAGGGAAAACGGAGCGAATGATGCAAGGCGGCGCGCCAGCAGTAAGCCGAAACAAACGATCGAGCCGAGCAAAATGACGCAGCCGAGCGCTATGAAATCTAGACGAATCGCTTGCAGGTCGGCCGTCAATCGGTTGTCGTGCGAAAAGGCCGCCATCGCGAAGCCGAGGCCGACGATCGTGACCGGCACGATCGCCGTCCAGGCCAGGGCCACGCGCCGGTCACGGCGTTCGACGATCCGATCGAACCAGACCGCGACGAGAAGGGCTAACGCGGGCAGTTCGAGCGCGATATAATTCGGCAGCTTCGTGTCGGCAAAACTGAAAAACAAAAACGGTAGGGCCGACCAGGCGAACGCGAGGCGTGCCATGGCGCCACCGCTGCCGTTCAAACGCGCGGCACGCCAGCCGTCCGCGAGCGCCGGCACGAGAAACGCCGACCACGGGAAGAAGCCGAGGATGACGACCGGGACGTAATACCAAACCGGGCCACTTTGGTTTTCGATCGTCCCGAGATAGCGTCCGACCGTGTAGTGGCCGACCATTTGAGCGAACGCGTCCGCGCCGGCGAGGCGCCAGAGCGCAACGGCCCAGGGCGCGATGATCGCCGCACACAGCACGATTCCGCCGAGCCAGCCAGCGACGCCCGGTACGACGACGCGTCCACGCGCGTACTTCTCAGAGAGAGCCCAGGGGATGACCACGAGGGCGGTGATCGCCGGTGCGACGATGCCTTTGGCCAGGAGCCCGACTGCCAGCGCCGCCCACGCCGCGTACCACAGACGCCGATCTTCCCTTTGCAGCGCGCCGAAAAAAGCGAGAATCGCGACCGCGACGGCGAGATCGAGGAGCGCATCCATGATCGCCAGCCTCCCGACAACCGCCTGCATCAGCGACGTCGAGAGGATCGTCGCTGCCAGCAGCGCGGCGCGCGGCGAAACAACCCGTGCGGCGGCATACCCCACCGCACCCGCCGTCGCGATCGTGGCGAGCGCCGAGGGAAGCCGTAGCGCGAACGGGCTGACGCCGAGCGCCTTGGCGAAGGCGGCCGCAATCCAAAAGTAGAGCGGCGGCTGCACGAACCAAGGCACGCCGTTGAGGTGCAGCACGACCAACTGATGGGTCAGCAAAATCTCGCGCGCGACTTCGCCGTACGCGGTTTCGCTGTTGTCCCAGAGCGTCCCGACGCCGAGGCCGGGAAGGGTCGCGAGCGCCGCGATCATCGCTCCGATCAGCGCTGCACGCCACGACGCCGTCACGTACGGTGTGGTTGGCACGCGCGCCGAAAAATCCCGCGGCTCCTGGCGCCCTGAAGCGCGGCCGAGCCTGGCGGCGAAGGGACTCCGGGTGTATCCGATTGCCCTCGACCTGCAGGAGCGGCTCGTCGTCGTCGTCGGCGGCGGCAGCGTCGCGGAGCGTAAGGTGCGCGGCTTGCTGCGGGCCGGCGCTCGGGTCCGTGTCGTCGCTGCGCAAGCGAACGAGGGGCTGCGTGCGGCGGCGGAGCGGCACGAAATCGAGCTTTGCGAACGTCCCTATCGTCACGGAGATGTTGACGGCGCGGTGCTGGCCTATGCCGCAACGGATGACGACGACGTCAATGCGCTGGTTGCCCGCGATGCGCGGGCTCGCGGCGTGCTCGTCGACGATGCGAGCAATCGGGAGCGCAGCGACTTTTCAACGCCGCTCGCTCATCACGTCGGTCCGCTGACGTTTGCAATCGACACCGGCGGCCGCTCGCCGTCGTTCGCGCGGCGCTTGCTCGCGGAAGTGCGCGACCGCTTCGATGAGCGCTATGCGAGCGCCGCGCGCACGCTATTCCACGCGCGCGAGTATGCGAAGGTCGTCTTACCGCCGGCGGATCGCGGCTCCGTGATGGCGAGCCTAGCGGGGCGCGACATCGACGAGTTGGCGGCTCTGAATCGGGCTGAAGTCGAGCACGAGGTCGACGCCGTGTATGCGGCGCTGCGTGGCCCGTCGTGCGGCACGTCCGAAGATCAGCGCGTCACCCGGGAATCGGACCGTACGGCGGACATGCTGCGCCAAAATGGAGCGGGCCGCGCGCTGATTGCCGCAACGCGCGGCAGCGCCCTTGCGCTATGGCAGACGCGCCACGTCGCCGCCGTCCTGGCGCGGGCCGGCATCGTCTCGACCACGTTGCCGCTGGCGACGCGGGCCGACCGCGTGCAGGATCGCGCGCTCGCCGCACTTGGAAGCGACGGTGTTTTCGTCAAGGAATTGGAAGCGGCTCTGCGGGAAGGCCGCGCCGATTACGCCGTTCATTCGTGCAAAGACTTGCCGAGTACGTTGCCGACCGACATGCACCTCGCGGCGATCGGTCCACGCGCCGATCCCCGCGATGCCTTCTGCTCGGAGCGCTACGCGACGTTCGACGCGCTGCCCCCCAGGGCGATCGTCGGCACGTCGAGTCCGCGGCGGCGGGCGCAGCTCCAGGCGCGCCGTCCCGATCTGGTCTTCGAAATAATCCGCGGCAACGTCGAGACGCGGCTACGCAAACTGCGTGAGGGAAAGTTCGATGCGATCGTGCTCGCGCTCGCGGGTCTCGAACGGCTAGGGCTACGCGCCGCTTACACCGTCGCGTTCTCGCCGGACGTCGTCGTCCCGGCGGTCGGCCAAGGCGCGCTCGCCCTGGAAACGCGCGCCGCCGACGATGCGCTAGCGCAGCGGCTTCATGCCGCATTCGCCGATCCCGCTACCGAGTTGGCCGTTGCCGCCGAGCGCGCGTTTCTGCGAACGTGTCGCGGCGGATGTCAAGCGCCGGTCGGTGCGTACGCAACCTATGCCGACGGTATTCTTTCGCTTCACGCCGTCATCGCGGAGCCCGCCGGGCGCCACGTCGTAGTCGGCGAGCTCGGCGGAGACGCGCGCCACCGCGATGAGTGTGAACGGCTCGGTGCCGAACTCGCGCAGCGGCTTCTCGCCCAGGGCGGTGAAGCGATCCTGGCGGCGGCCGTCGACGAGCGTGCGCCCGGCCCACCCGCGGATCAAGTGCGGCCCCAGGAAGCTGCCCCGCTCAGCGGACGTGTGTTTCTGCTCCCTCGAACGCAGGATCGGGTAAGCACGATCGCGCCTGCGTTCGAGCGCGCCGGGGCGCGTGTCGTCGAAGCGCGCGACGGCAGCGCGGCCGCGGCAGCGTTTTCCGAACGACCGCCCGACGCGCTGCTGTTCCCGTCGAGCGGTTCGGTGCAGGCCGCTTTACCGTACTTGGCGTCGTTACGTGCCGCCGGTGCACGCCCGATCGTCGCCGCCATGGGTGACGCGTCAGCGGCGGCCGCGCGCGCGGTCGGGTTCCCGCCCGATGTCGTCGCAACGGAACCGACCGCCGCCGCGTTCGTGCAGAGCGTGACTCGCTACCTGATCGAACGTGGTGACCGATGGAGGTCGTAGGAGCGAAGCGGCCTGCGCGTGCGCCGCGGCCTGCGGCGGGTGACGCGGATCCGCGTTCGCTCGGCGAGAACCCGACGAACGGAAACGGTGCTCCGGAAGCGCGTTCGGCCGAACTGCTGCGCCCCAAGACAACCGTCGATCTGGCAAAACGTCCGCGCCGCTTGCGTTCGAGCGCGGCGATGCGCGATCTCGTGCGCGAAGCCGACGTTCGCATCCCGAGCCTCGTGCAGCCGCTCTTCGTCGCCGACGATGCGCAGCCGCGCGGCGAGATCCCGAGCATGCCCGGCATCTTCCGCTACGAAGTCGCCGGCGCGGTCGCGGAATGCAGCGAACTCGCCGCCCTCGGTCTGCGCGCGGTTCTCCTCTTCGGCATTCCCGACTTCAAAGATGCGGCGGCTTCGTCGGCGCACGATCCAAACAGCGTCGTGGCGCGGGCGATCGTCGCCATAAAGCGCGCGGTGCCGGAGTTGCTCGTCATCGCCGATCTGTGCAACTGCGAGTACACCGATCACGGCCACTGCGGAATCCTCGATGAACGCGGCGACGTCGATAACGACGCAACGCTCGAGCTCCTGGGCCGCACGGCGCTGGCCTACGCCGACGCCGGCGCCGACGTTATCGCGCCGTCCGACATGATGGACGGCCGCGTCGCTTACCTGCGTGCAACGCTCGACGCGTCGGGCTACACGAACCTCGCGATCATGCCGTACGCCGTAAAATTTGCCTCCGCGTTCTACGGGCCGTTCCGTGACGCCGTCGCTTCGACACCGCAGTTCGGCGACCGCCGTTCGTACCAAATGGATCCGCCCAATGCCCGCGAGGCCCTGCGCGAAGCGCTGCTCGATCTCGACGAAGGCGCCGATTTCTTGATCGTCAAACCGGCGCTCGCGTACATGGACGTTATTCGCGCGGTCAGCGAAATCTCCGACGTGCCGGTCGCGTGTTACAACGTCAGCGGCGAATACGCTATGGTCAAAGCCGCCGCAGCGAACGGCTGGATCGACGAAGAGCGTACCGTTGACGAGATGCTCGCCGGCTTCGCGCGGGCGGGCGCCGACATCATCATCACCTACTTCGCAAAGTCGTACGCGCAGCGCCACCGATGAATCGGACGCGCCGGTGCAACGATATTGGGGTGAAGCGCAAGCCGAGGCGGCTACCGGTTCGACGGCGTGATCGCGTAGAGCCCGACGATGACGTCGGCGTCCTCATCCTCGCGGGAGGCGAGGCGACGCGGCTGCCCGGTAAGCTCATGCTTGATGTGGGGGGGGTGCCGCTGCTCGTTCGCGTCTATCGGAACCTAACGAGCGGTGTGCAGGTACGCGAAATCGCGCTCGCGTGCAACGCGGCACGCAGCGCGGAACTCGGAGCGCTTCTGCCGATCCCCATCGTCGTCGACCGCTGGCCGCGATGCGGGCCACTCGGTGGAATGCTCAGCGGTTTCGATGCAATGCGCGCGCGCCGGATTTTCGTTGCCGCAGGCGACGCGCCGTTCGTCGATGCCGCGCTCATGCAGCGGCTGGTCGCCGCATGGGAAGACGGCGACGAGTGCGTCGTTCCGCAAACCGGCGCCGCCGGTTTGTCGCGACTCGAACCGCTCGCCGCATTGTACGATCGGGCCGCGTTCCTGCGCGAAGGGCACGCGGTTTTACGCGAAGGTCAGGCAGCCGTGGTGGGCGTTATCGAGCGGCTGAGAACCCGCACGATAACCACCGAAAATGCGCGCACGTTCACAAACGTCAATACGCCGGCGGAATATGGCGCATTGAGCGGTCCGCTACCTCGCCACACCGAGGCATGACTGCTCAGATTTAGCGAAGCGGTGTTCAAGAACGCGTGATCCAGGTAGTGAACTGCCCGGCCGCTCGCTTGGCACAAGCGCCATGGCCACAACGCTTCGCGCGGAACTCAAGGCGGTGAGCACGAAAAGAACCTCATGACTCGTGAGCGGAGTTTCGAGGCGTTCGAGCGCGCGAAGCGGGTTATCCCGGGCGGCGTCAATTCGACCGTGCGCGCGTTTGGTGCCGTAGGCGGGACGCCGATCTTCGTCGAGCGCGGCCATGGCTGCACGCTCGTCGACGTTGACGGCAACTCGTACGTCGATTACGTCATGTCCTGGGGGCCGCTGATCCTCGGCCACGCGCATCCTGCCGTGGTCGAAGCGGTGCGCGCGGCGGCGATGCGCGGCACCTCGTTCGGAGCGCCGACCGAGGCTGAGAGCGAGCTTGCCGAGTTGGTCGTCGCCATGGTGCCGAGCGCACAGAAAGTCCGCTTCTGTTCGAGCGGCGGCGAAGCGACGGCTTTCGCGCTGCGGCTGGCGCGCGGGGTGACGGGACGCGATAAGGTCCTCAAGTTTGCGGGCTGCTATCACGGCAGCGTCGATCCGTTCTTGGTTTCCGCCGGATCGAGCGCGCTGACGATCGGGGTACCCGATTCGGCCGGTGTTCCGGCCGGCACGATCGCCGATACGCTGGTCGCGCCGTACAATGACCTCGCCGCGGGGCGCGCGATCGTCGACGCTCGGGGGACCGAACTCGCCGCCGTGATCGTCGAGCCGTACGTCGGCAACATGGGATTCGTGCTGCCGCGACCGGGATTCTTACAGGGATTGCGCGAGCTTTGCGACCGTTCCGGCGCGCTGTTGATCTTCGATGAAGTGATGACCGGCTTCCGCGTCGCGCCCGGCGGCGTGCAGGAACGCGAAGGGATCCATCCCGACATCACGACCCTGGGCAAGATTCTTGGGGGCGGCCTGCCAGTCGGCGCAATCGCCGGACCGGCCGCTTTACTCGACGCCTTCACGCCGGAAGGCCGCGTCTTTCAAGCCGGGACGTTGTCGGGAAATCCGCTGGCTATGGCCGCCGGCGCCGCGACCTTGCGCGAGCTGCGCCGGCCCGGCGTCTACGAACGGCTCGATGCGGCCGGGGCGCGCTTCACCGAAGGCCTGAGTGCCGTCTTCGACAAGCATGGCGTGCCCCACCAGGCGAATTTCCGCGGGGCGATGGTCGGCTTTTTCTTTACGGCCGAGCCCGTCTGTGACCTGAGCAGCGCCAAAGCGGCGGACGCCGTCCTCTACGCGCAATTTTTTCACGCGATGCTCGATCGCGGCGTCTACCTCGCTCCCTCTCAATTCGAAGCGGCCTTCCTGAGCTTGGCCCATGAGGACGCCGCGATCGATCGCACGATCGCCGCCGCCGACGACGCCCTGGCCCATATCCACGTGCCCGTCTGAAGCGGCCGCAAGAGACGACGCCTCCTTTGACGTGGAAGAGCGCTCCCGATTGTGGTACGAAGGACGTGATGAGCGCCGCTGAGGGATCATGCCGCTAGTTTGTCTCGGCTTATCGGATAAGACGGCGCCCGTCGAGGTGCGCGAGCGGCATGCTTTTCCGCCGGCGCGCATGGGAGAGTCGCTCGTCGCACTGCGCGACTACGAGATGGTCCGCGAAGCGGCGATGCTCTCGACCTGCGGCCGGCTCGAAATTTACGCCGAACTCGAAGACTACGAAGCGGGCGTCGAGCAACTGCGCCATTTTCTGCGGAACTTCCGCCACGGCGACGTGACGCACGACATGTCCTCGTACATGTACACGTTGCTCGGGGCGCAGGCGGCTGACCATCTCTTCCGGGTGGCGACCGGCCTCGACTCGATGCTGATCGGCGAGGCAGAGATCCTCGGCCAGGTCAAAGACGCGTACATTCAAGCGCAGAAGGCGCGCTCGCTCGGTAAAACGCTGCACGCGCTCTTTCGCGAAGCGCTCGCGGCCGGAAAAGAAGCGCGCTCGCGCACGGCGATCAGCGGCGATTCGATCTCGGTCGCGACGGCTGCGATCGAACTGGCGACGCAGCGCTTGGGGCCGCTCTCCGGTAAGACGGTCGCCGTCGTGGGCGCCGGCAAGATGGGAACCCTCGCCGCCAAGCGCTTGCGAGGCGAAGGCGTGCAGTTGCTCGTCGTCAACCGTTCGCCCGCAAAGGCTCGCGACATCGTCGAAGCGCTGGGCAGCGGCAACGCGATCGAACTGCCCGGCCTCGCG
The DNA here is from genome assembly GCA_030853905.1 of Vulcanimicrobiota bacterium. Lineage (GTDB taxonomy): Bacteria > Vulcanimicrobiota > Vulcanimicrobiia > Vulcanimicrobiales > Vulcanimicrobiaceae > Nyctobacter. The sequence goes on along the minus strand of JALYUD010000009.1, from coordinate 2,259 downwards.
CAGGCAATGGCGCGGGCCGATATCGTGATCGCTTCGAGCGGTGCGTCGCACTTTTTATTGACGCCCGGCAACGTCGCCGAAGCGATGCTCGGCCGGCCCGAGCGGCCGCTCTTCGTTCTCGACATCGCCGTCCCGCGCGACGTCGATCCCGAAGTCGAACGCATTCCGGGCGTCGCGCTGGCCGACATCGACCAACTCAAAACCGTTGTCGACCGCACGCTCGAACGGCGCCGCCAAGCGATTCCGCTCGTCGAAGAGATTATCGCCGAGCACGCGGAGCGCTTCGCGGCGTGGTACGGGTCGCGGGTCGCGGTTCCGATCGTCAGTTCGCTCGTAAACAAAGCCGAAGCGATCCGCGAAGGCGAGATCGCGCGGCTGTTTGCGCGCTGTCCCGAACTCGGCGACCGCGAACGGATGCTGATTACCGGCGCGTCGCTGCGCATCGTTTCGAAGCTGCTGCACAATGCCGTCGTCAAGCTGCGCGATCGCGCGGGATCGAGCCACGGCGAAGGTCGGGAAATCGCCGCGCTTCTCGACGAGCTGTTCGATTTACGCGCGAAGGTCGAGACTGCAGCCGCCGCCGCGCCGGCGGACGACTCACCGCGCGAGCCACACCCGCCGGCGTGAACGCTACGCCGCCGCTCGAGCGAGAGCGACGCGGGAAAGTCTGGTTGGTCGGCGCTGGACCGGGCGATCCGGGTTTGCTGACGCTCAAAGCCGCACGCGCGCTCGCCGAGTGCGAGACGCTCGTTTACGATTACCTCGCGTCGCCCGCGATCATCGCGCTCGCGCCGCCGCACTGCGAAAAGATCTACGTCGGAAAGAAAGCCGGCGCGCACACGCTGACGCAGGACGAAATCACGGCGCTGCTCGTCCGTTTGGGACGTGAGGGCAAAGAAGTCGTGCGCCTCAAGGGCGGCGACGTTTTCGTCTTCGCGCGCGGCGGCGAAGAAGCCGCGGCCTTACGAGCGGCCGGCGTCCCCTTTGAAATCGTGCTCGGCATCACGTCGGCGCTCGCGGCGCCGGCCTACGCCGGCATTCCCGTGACGCATCGCGAGCATAACACCTCCTTTACGATCGCGACCGGTCACGAAGATCCGACCAAAGATTTTTCGTCGCTCGATTTCACGAAGCTGGCGACTCCCACGCAGACGCTGATCTTCCTGATGGCGATGGGCAACCTCGTCGGCATCATCGACCGCTTGCGGGAGAACGGAATGCCCGGCGACTTGCCCGTCGCGATAGTTCGGGAAGCGACCAAACCGACGCAGGCGACGATCGTCGCGACGCTCGACACGATCGTTGCGGAAGTCGAACGGACGCAGTTCGCCGCTCCGGCCGTCGTCGTCATCGGCAATGTCGTACGCGAGCGGGAGAGGACGCGCTGGTTCGATGCGACGCCGCTCTTCGGCAAGCGCGTGCTCGTGACGCGACCGCAGCACAGCGCCGCGGAGTTCGCACGGCGCCTGTGGGAATCGGGCGCCGAACCGGTGATCGCACCGGCGATCGCGCTCGGGCCGCCCGATGATCCCGAACCCGCGTACAGGGCCGTGCGTCGGCTCGATGCCTATGCGTGGATCGTCTTTACGAGCCAAAGCGGCGTGGACGCCGCGTTCACCTTGTTGTCGGACGATGACGGTGACGCGCGGCGCTTCGGCCGCGCGCGGATTGCGGCGATCGGTTCGGCGACGGCGCAACGGCTGCGCTCGCACGGCATCCGCGCCGACTACGTGCCGGCCGAATTCGTCGCCGAAGAACTGGCCGCAGGACTCGTCGAGCGCTCCAACGAGGGGGATTCGATCCTGCTCTTCGGCGCGCAAGAGATGCGCGAGGCGCTCGCATCGGTGCTGCGCGCCCGGGGCCGCGCAGTCGACGCTGTCGCCGCGTATAAGACGAGCGCCGTCATCGATGCCGCCCTGGCGGATCTCGCTGAAACCTGTGACGTGTGGACGTTCGCTAGCGCAAGTGCCGTGCGCTCGTTCGTCGCTAACGTCCCCGGCGCCGCCGAGCTCGCACAGGACAAGACGATTGCCTGCATCGGCCCGATCACAGCAGAGGCGATACGCGATGCCGGCTTGACGCCCGACGTCGTCGCCGCAGACTCAACCACCGAAGGCCTGCTCGCCGCGTTGTCGTCGCTACCGACGCAAGCTCCAACGGCGCCACCGCCCGCGCGAACGCCCGCGGCATCACTGCCCACTGCATCTTTGCGGTCCGGGCGCACGCCCACTTCGTCGTAGTGCCTTCACCGTCCGAGCG
>JALYUD010000038.1 GCA_030853905.1 Vulcanimicrobiota bacterium | reverse complement strand
AAGAGGAGCTTCGGAATGGTGCGCACGATGCCGACGGCGGCGAAAACCGACGCACGCACCGAGCCCCGGGCAGCCGCGAGTTCGAGAAGCGCCCGTTGCAGCCGTAGACGCAAGAGCGGAGTTTCCGCCACGCGGCGCTGCGCCTTGGCGACGCGGATTTGCGTGGTCTCGGCAAGCCGGACGATCGGCAGTTCACGATAGGTGTCGACTCGCGCTTTGAGGGGGCGCACCGAGGAGACAACGCGTACGACTCCCACGGCGGCGCAAATGACGCCGATGACGATTCCCGCAACAAGAACGCTAAGGCCGACGGTCATGCGGCAGCGTCACCTTTTCCGGTCTTTGCCGCCGACCCCGTTTTGGCGGGTTCGCTCTTGTGGCTGGGCTCCGCCTTGGCACCGGAGTCGGTCTTTACGGCCGGATCGGCTTTGGAACCGGCTTCGCCGCTTTCGGCTTTCGCAGGCTCTTTGGGCTTCGCCTCACCATCGGCCGCGGGCTTGCGCGAATCGTTCACATAGAAGCCCGTGCCTTTGAATACGATCCCGGCCGGCGTGAATCGGCGGATCAAAGCCCCCCCACACGACGGGCACGGCTCGCTGTTGGCTTCTTTGAAACCATGCTTGACGTCGGTCAGCGCGGCGCAGTTCGCGCATTGATACTCGTAGATCGGCACTCGTTCTCCCGGCTCATCACAAATCGTCCCCCCGTACGGCGAAACGCCTCACTCATCAGTACATCAAAACCCAGTGCATCAGTTGCGCTCCGGCGCCACTACTGTAAAAGCCATGTGCGGAATACCGAGAGCCTCTCCTAGAAGTCGGCTAGGAGCGGGTCATTGAGGCCGCCCTTGAACTCGACGAGGCCGCGGAAATGTTCGAGGGAATGCTCGAGCGCCGCGGATAGACGCCGGCGACTCGTCAGCCGGTCCACGAAACTGCCGAGCGCCCCACCGTACGCGGGATAATCGACGCGCACGACCAGCTTCGAGCGTTCGCTCTTGCGTTCGATGCGAAAATCGATGCGGCGGCGCAGCGAATACACGCCCACGAGCGAAACGATGTGACCTTCGAGATACTGATCGACTTCGTACAGTTCTTCCGCTTCGCCCGGAATCGCGCCGCGCAATGCGACTTCGCTGCCGAGCCCCAGTGGCTCGCTCTCCGTACGGCGCGAACTGACCAAAAACGAAAGCCACAGCGGCCACTTCTCGACTTCGCAGATCAACGCAAACGCGACTTCGGGCGAGCTGGCAAAATCCACGCTCGCGTGCAGGGCTTGAGACGAGGGGCGATCGAGCGACATCGTGGCGACCATCCTCAGCCCTTCGCGCGGGCGGCATTCCTTCCTGGCGGGAACCACAATAAGTAGGGTGTGTTGGTGTGCGGAAGCACAAGATATAGGGTCGTTGTGGACGGCTGCCGATGTGCGGTATTCACCGCGACCCTTCACTGCCGGCGACCCGGCCATCCCCCACGCCGCGCGCAAACGCTACGAGCGTTTCGATGCCGTACGCCAGCGCCGCTTCATCGAGGCGAAACTCCGGGCTGTGTGCCGGGTGGACCGACCCGGCGCGTTCGCTGCGGATTCCATGACGAATCATCAGCCCGGGAACGCGCTCGGCAAAATAGGCGAAATCCTCGCCGCCCATCGTCGGGGCCGGCCATTCGACCGGCAACGCAGAAGTCGCGCCGAGATAGGCTCGGAACGTCTCGGCCAGACCTGCATCGTTGACGACCGGCGGATACCCGTAAAACACCTCGAGCGTGCCGCGAGCACCGTAGGCCGCAGCGACACCCTCGACGATCCGCCGCGCGCGGGCTTCGAGCCCGCTGCGCACGAGCGGGTCCTGCGAGCGAAAGGTGCCGGCCATCAGCACCTTATCGGCGATGATGTTGTTACGGTATCCGCCTTCGATCGTGCCGATCGTGACGACGACCGTTTTGAGCGGGTCGGTTTCCCGCGCCGCGATATTCTGCAGCGCGAGCACGGCGGCAGCGGAACAGGGAATGACGTCGACCGACAAGTGCGGCGATGCGCCATGACCCCCACGCCCCTCGATCGTCACGTGAAATTCATCCGCGGCCGCGTTGCACGCGCCGGCGACGAAGCCGATCGTCCCGGTCGACAAGCGCGGATCGACGTGCAGCATCGCGACCGCGTCGACGGCGGGCTCAGCGAGAGCGCCCGCTTCGATCATCGGCAGCGCGCCGCCGGGGCCTTCTTCCGCAGGCTGAAAGAGGAGCACGGCCGTGCCGCAGAGCCGCTCGCGCTCCCCCGCGAGCACGCGCGCCGCACCGAGCAACATCGCCGTATGGGCATCGTGACCGCAGGCGTGCATCTTGCCTGGAACTTCGGAGCTGAACGATTCGCCCGACCGCTCGGTCAAAGGAAGCGCATCCATGTCGGCGCGTAAGCCGGCCACTTTTCCCGCGCGGGCGCCGCGCACGACGCCGACGACGGCGGTCTTGGCCATACGCCGGTGTTCGATTCCGAGCGCGTCGAGTTCACGCTCGACAAGAGCCGCGGTCCGTTCCTCTTCGAAGCCGAGTTCAGGGAAACGATGGATCTCACGCCGCAGAGCGATCGCGCGCTCGGCGACGTCCGCTGGAATCGCCGCGCTGCGCTCGACCGGGGTCACGCCCCGTTCATGCCGGTATGGCGACCTTTAGGGGCAATTCGACGGCGACTTGCGTCCCGCCGTCGGGCATGGCTCGGATCGCAACGTCGCGCGAAAGGGCATGAACCAAAAACATTCCGCGGCCATTTTCGTCGAGGGGATCGGCCGGGAGGCTTCGCGTCGGTACGAAGCCTGGCCCGCGATCAGTGACTAGGAGGCGGTTTTGGCCGCCGCCGCAGGCGACGCACACTTCGGCGAAGCCGGGCGTATGCTTGACGACGTTGCCTAAAAGTTCACCCAGGATCAGTTCGCTTGCCGCATGATCCACGTAGTGGGCATGGCGACGAAGAAACGATGTCACTTCTCGCCGCAGTCGGCTCACGCCCGCACCGTCGCGAACGTCAAAGGCCCACACGTGGTCGCCGGCGAGACTCCGTTTGACCAAAAAGTTCGACCTCCCCGAGCGCACACGATGCGCAGCGTTGCGGTACTCTCGGGGAGTTCGGCCCGTGCCGTGCATCACTTTAGGAGCTCTCAATTTCTGCGGGGCATCGTCGCCGGGGCCTCGGCGGCATGTGATTTACTTCTCACATTTGCCGCGCCGGGGCTTGTTCGCCGCCACGCGGAAATCAAAGTCTCCTAACCGCGAGAACGATGGGAACCCGTTCACCCACGGTAGCGGAGGAAGGCCGGAACCTCGATGTCGTCCATGTTGACCGGTGCGACTTTGTCGAACTTCGGCTCGAAGGTAAACGTGCTTGCGCTCGAGTCGCCGCTGCGGCGCGCTCCGAAGCCTGCGGCCAGCACCGTGATGCGAACCTTGGACTGCATCGCCGGGTCGATCGATGCGCCGAAGATGATTTGCGCGTCGGAATCGACCGCCTTCGCGATCATCTCGGCGGCTTCGTTCACTTCGTACATCGCCAAATCCGTACCGCCCGTGATATTGAAGATCACGCCGCGTGCGCCTTCGATCGTCGTTTCCAGCAATGGTGAGGCGATGGCCTTTTGCGCCGCGTCAATTGCGCGATGCTCGCCGCTCCCTTCGCCGATGCCCATCATCGCCGAGCCCGCGTCGGTCATGATCGCCTTGACGTCGGCGAAGTCGAGATTGATCAGGCCCGGCTGCGTGATCAGATCGGAGATGCCTTGGATGCCCTGCCGCAGAATGTCGTCGGCGTACGCGAACGCTTCTTGCAGCGGCGTGCGTTTTTCGATGATCTGCAATATCCGTTCGTTGGGAATCGTGATCAGCGTATCGACCTTCGCTTCGAGATCGGCGATGCCGCGTTCGGCCAGCGTCATCCGCTTGCGCCCTTCGAAGGAGAACGGCTTGGTGACGACCGCGACCGTCAGCGCGCCCGACTCGCGCGCGAGTTCGGCCAGAATCGGCGCTGCGCCGGTTCCGGTTCCACCGCCCATCCCCGCGGTGATGAAGACGAGGTCGGCGCCGTCGAGAACCATGGCGAGGTCTTCGCGCGATTCCTCGGCGGCTTCGCGACCGGTCTCGGGATTGGCGCCGGCGCCCAAGCCGCGCGTCTTACCGTTACCGATCTGCACGGTGTTTTGCGTGCGGACGTTGCGCAAGGCTTGCACGTCCGTATTGATCGCATAGAATTCGACGTTTTCGAGCCCGGCCTCGATCATCCGGTTGACGGCGTTGCAGCCGCTGCCGCCGATGCCGACGACTTTGATCGTCGCCGCGTGCTCGGGATTATACCGCTTGGAGTCTGCCATCATGTGCCTCCGTCAAAAGATGCGTGACGATTCGCTGAAGTGTAGTGATAATGAACGTGTTAATTCCAGAGCTCGCTCAGCCAGTTTTTTGCGATGTTGAAGACTTTGATACTGCGGCGTCCGTTCGGAAGTACGCCGTTACTTTTAGGGCCGAAGAGTACGAGGCCGACCGCAGTTGCAAATTCGGGTTGCTTGGAGGCGTCGCTCAAACCGCCGATCGTTGCCGGTACGCCGATTCGAGCCGGCACGGCAAAGAACTCCCGGGCAGCGTGCTCGATGCCGTGCAGATGCGCGCCGCCGCCCGTCAGGACGACCTCGGCCAAAATTACGTCGCGCGGCAAGCATGCCGCTACGGCCGCTCGGGCCATCCGAAATATCTCGAGCACGCGAGCTTCGACAATCCCACGCAGTTCGGCCGCCGTCACCGTGCGGGTCGTGCGCCCGTCGAGCCTCAGCGCGGTGAACTCTTGCCGTTCACCTGACGGCTCGCTCTCCAGCGACGCGTGGACCCGTTTGCTCTTTTCAGCCTCTCCAAACGTTGTCCCAAGGCCAAGCGCAATGTCGTTCGTGATCGTATTGCCGCCCACGGGGATCGTAGCGGTTGCAACGGCGCTGCCCGCGGCGTAAACCGCAACGTCCGTCGTCCCGCCCCCGATATCCAGCAGGATGACGCCGATCTGCTGTTCCTCCGCAAGCAGTGTCGCGGCCGAGGACGCCAGCGGTTCGAAGACGATGCCGGCCGGCTCGAGACCGGCGCGTTCCACGCATTTGAGGACGTTCGTGATGAAACTGTTGCCGCCGGTGACGATGTGCGTGTCGACTTCGAGGCGGCCGCCCGACATGCCGATCGGATCGGTCACGCCGTCGTGACCGTCGATCGTAAAGTGGCGCGGCAGTGCATGGATGATCTGACGCTCGGCGCCGACATTGATCAGCTTCGAGGCGTCGACGACGCGCCTCACGTCGCCGCGCACGACTTCACGTTCCTCCCCCCGAATGGCGACCACGCCGCGATTGTTCGTGCTCTGCACGTGCTCGCCCGTGACTCCGACGTAGACATGCGAGATGTGCACGCCGGCCATCCGTTCGGCCCGTTCGGTCGCAGCCTCGATCGCGCGCACGGTCTCTTCCAGGTCGGTGATGATGCCTTTGCGCATTCCGGTCGACGGCGCTTCGCCGAGGCCGATCAGTTCGAGGCCCTCCGCGGTCGACGCCGCCACGACCGCGCAGGTTTTGGTCGTTCCGATATCGAGCCCCGCAATCGTGGCTCCGGCAGAGGCTTTATGCAACGGTGCGACGGCCCATGGCCCCATATATTGTGGTCGGTGGGGCGGGTTCCTTGTATATGTTGTGTTTATGGCTTGTTTATTACTGTGGATAAACCGGGTTCGCGGGCTCGTTTCGTCGCCGCCTGGCGGTACTGCACGACGGGAGTCGTGGGAGCGCGGAGATCGAGACTGGCGATCTGGGCGGCTCGCGGGCCGAGCTCCGTGAGGATTGGCGAAATCAGTCCCTGCTCGCGCACGAGATCGTCGTCGGTTCCGAAGCGCACGCCGATGCCGTCGGCCATGCTCACGACGAGCCGCCCGTAGTGATCGTCGGCGAACGTCCGGTAGTGCTTCCCCGCCGCAGCGAGCGTCCGCGCATCATCCTGCAAATGCAGCAATTCGGGATCGCGCAAGAACGTGCCGGGAACGACCGCGAGCGACGCGCGCACGGCATAGAGCGGAGCGGGCACCGCGCAGCCGCGCGCGAGCACGCGCAATTCCTCGTCGATCGTGAAGGTGCGGTGCGCGCCGTCGCGTACGCAGCTGGTGGGGACGCGTTCGGTCACGTCGATGCGGACGTCGCCGGGCAAACGTCGATGCACCCACGCCGATGCAACGTACGGAATCGCCTCGATGCGCCGTTCGACCGCAGCGCGATCCATCAACCAAACGTTGGCGTGCGGGTCGATTGCGGCACGCGCCACGACCTCGCTTCTCGAAACCCGGACGAGACCGCTCACTTCGAGCGACTTCAACCTGAAAAACGGCGCTTGCGCGAACGTCCAGCCTCCCCAGCCCACGAGGAGCGCAATGAGCACGACCAGCAGCCAATACGTTTTGAGATATGCTGCCGGGGATCGCTTCGAACGCCGCTTTCGGACCTTTTGCACCGTCACGTTTGGAGAACGAACCGATCGATCGCTTCTGCCACGCCGTCCCCTTCGACATCGGCGACCGTCGCATCCGCTTCGGCTTTCAAACTTTCCGGTGCCGACCCCATCGCGACGCCGAAGCCGGCGGCGCGCAGCAGCGGCAGATCGTTGTACGAATCGCCGATCGCGAGAACCCGCTCGAGCGGGATGTCGTAGTGCGCCGCGACCAGCTGCAACGCCACGCCCTTGTCGACCTGACGATCTAAAACTTCGACGAACTCGGGATTCGAACGCGTGATGTACGCGTCTGCGCCGCAGGTGCGCTCCATCAATTCGAGCGCGGCCGGAGCACGCTCGGGGTCGGTCACGAGGTTGACTTTCGTGCTGTCGCGGCCGCAAAAGGCCGTGGGCAGGGAGTTGACGAGCACCGGCGCTGCGCCCGACGTGCGCGCGTACAGATCCGTATATTGGTCGAGCGCCTCGACATAGAAGTGATCGTCGCGGTAGAACTGCACGTGGAAACCGTGCGCTTTGGCGGCTTCGTAGGCGCGCAGCGCGATCGCGTTCCCGAGCGGAACTTCGCGCTCGAAGCGCCCGCTGCGCGCGTCGGCGATCACGGCGCCTTGATAGCAGATGAGCGGACCGTCGAGATCAAGCGCTTCGG
>JALYUD010000184.1 GCA_030853905.1 Vulcanimicrobiota bacterium | reverse complement strand
GGATAAGAGTATCGTACACGAGGGGACTCCTGGGGCATTTGGCGGGCTTGTGAACAAGCCGCCTATGTTGTGCCCAGGCCGATTATCGCTCAATCGCGCGACGCGCGCATCCCGCAAAAAAATGGGCCTCCCCAGGGGGCTGCGAACCTGCGGCGCGAGTCGCGCGGAGGACGACTCTCAAGGGGGTTGTCCTCCGCGCGATGTGTGATAGATGATGACGTTAGCGTTGATGCGAACGTCGGCCGATGCCGACGGCAAAAGCGGCGATGAGTCGGATTCCTAGGAAGCTGTCGGACTTGTCCGGCAGCTGACGACGGGCGGATCGGCCGAAAGCCGAACGCAGCAGATCCGGGCGTTGTCGAATCCCTAGCGAACGGCGGTACCGCGGCGTCCGGTGATCGCGCGGGCGATGAGCAGAAGGATGACGGCGCCGATGAACGCGACCAAAATCGACCATAGATTCAAACCCGTCACCCCGTGATGTCCGAACGCGCTAAAAACCCAGCCGCCAATGATGGCGCCCACGATTCCGATGATGAGATCGCCGATGATTCCGCCCGGACCCTCACCGGGAACGACCATTTTTCCAAGCCAGCCGGCGATGATGCCGACGATAATCCAAGCCAACCAACCCATGTGATCTCTCCAATCTCGAGACTTCCAAATAATCGCGTAGGTGCACCTGCTTGGTCCCATGCGCTCATCGCCGTGGAAGGATCCGGCGACACTTGACTGCTCAACGTTCTTCCGCGGCTTGTTCGTCACTAAACTTGCTTGCCATGCGAACGGGCGCCGCTCCACCTGCCGATGAGGCGGCCTGGTACGAGAAAACGGCGTCGTTCAGTTCGGCGGCGGCAGCCAGCACGTCGCCGGGGCTGAGCCGCAGTAAACCCGGGTCGGGCGAGGCCGCGTGGGGGTCGCTGGCCGTGCCCGCCCAGAGCACGCAATGGCGCGGGTCGTTCGGCGGTCCCCATAACGAAGGGGGCGTTGGGCCGAAAAGCGCGACCGACGGCGTTCCGTAGGCGGTGGCCAGGTGACCGATTCCGGTGTCACCGGAAATCACGCAGCGCGCATGGGCGACGAGGTTCGCCAACTCCAAGAGTGACGTGGCCCCCGCGGTCGACACTGTGCCCCCGCCGCCCTTGCCGGTAACGCCCGCTCGGGCCAGAGCGACGACGCGTTCCGTCAGCCGCCGTTCGGCATGCGAGCCGGTGACCAGCACCGTATCGCCCCGCGCGGCAAGTTTACGCGCGACCGCGGCCCAGCGTTCGGGCGGCCAGCGCCGTGCCGCACTGGCGGCGCCGGGGTGAAGGACCGTGGCCTGGTGTACGCCGGCCGGTAAAGCGACGTCCGGTACCGCGATTCCAAGTTGCGTCGCATCGGCGGCGATGCCGACGTGCTCGAGCAGCCGGCACCAGCGCGGGACTTCGTGCTCGCCGGGATTCCAGCTGGCTCCGGCAACGCTCGCCGCGACGTCGCCATGCGCAAAGGCGATCAGGCGGCGCGGTCGTGCGTGAAGCAGAACGCGATGGCTCTGCGGACCGCTGCCGTGGAGATTGACGGCGACATCGATCGCTCCGAGCGTCGCCGGCAACGCGCCGAGCGGTTCGACGTCGACGACATCATCGAAAGCGCCGTCGAGCAAGATGATGAGCGGGTGCAGTGCGCGCGGCGCTGCAAGGATGCGGCGGTGGTCGGAGAAGGCGCGCGCCAACGCCCGATACGCCGGTACGCCGCACAGAAAATCGCCGAGACCGAGCGCGCGCAACGCAACGAGCAGGGGACGCCCGTCGTGTTGCGTTCGCCGTGACTCATTCATCGAGCGCGCTCGGGGGACGCCGCGATCGACCCGCGTCGACGGTCATGCGGCTGCCTAAGCGCCCGCACGGGCGTTGCGGATCACGCCGTGTGGCTGACCGCTTCTCGGGCCGGTGCGATCGCTCGGTACACGTTGCTCGTTTCCGCCGCAATGCGATCCCACGTGAAGCGATGCTGCGCACGGCGTCGTCCGGCCGCGCCGAGCCGAGCGCGCAACGTTGCATCGGCAAGAAGTTCCCGCAACGCCGCGGCGATCGCGCGCGGTTCGCGCGGCGCGACATGCAAGCCGGTAAAACGGTCGATGACAGTGTCGGTTTGGCCGCCGACGGCAGTCGCCACGACCGGGACTCCCGCCGCCATCGCTTCGAGCGGAACGATGCCGAACGGTTCGTACCACGCGGCACACACGACGGCGTCGGCCGAACGCAACAACCCCGGAACGTTCTCGCGCGCCACGCGCCCCAGGAACGTGACGCGCTCGGCGACGCCGCAAGCCCGCGCGTGCGCCGCCAGGCGTTGCGCTTCCGTATCGTCGCCGAGTTTGGCCGCTTCCGGTCCGCCGGCGATGATCAGTTCGGCGTCCGGCACGTCTTGCAGAGCGGCGATCACATCATCGACGCCTTTACGCGCGACCAGCCGGCTTAAGGTAACGATACGATGCCTGCAGCGACGCGGCAGCCGCAGGACGGCCGTGCGATCGAAGAACGACGCATCGACGCCGCACGGCACGACCTTGAGATGGTGCGGATCGGCACCGAGACGACAGAGCTCGAAAATTTCGCTGCTCGACGTTGCCACGATGCGGTCGGCGCTGCGCACGATACGCGCTTCTTCGGCGAGTCGCTCGCGGGGACTCGTATCGGAGGCGCCTTGCATGCGCCGCTTCTCGCTGCCGAGCGCGTGAAAGGTTTGCACGACCGGAATGCCGAGCGGTTTACAGGCCGCAAGCGCCGCGCGCCCGGACATCCAAAAGTGTCCGTGGACGACGTCGGGCCCAGCGTTTGCAAACGCGCGCCGCAGACCGCGCGCGAACGCGTCCATATACGGCAGCAAGTCATCCTTTGGAATCTCCCGAGCCGGCCCGGCGTCGATCTGCATGACGGCGACTCCCGAAGGCATCGTGACCGTACGCGGCACGCGGGGATCGTCGCGTCGCGTATACACGGTCACCTGCGTTCCGGCGCGTACGAGTGCCGCCGAGAGTTCGGCAACGTGCACGTTCTGGCCGCCGGCGTCGACGCCGCCGAGCACGGCGAGCGGGCTCGCGTGTTCGGAAACCATCGCGATCTTCATGCCGGCACGACGCTTGGCGCGAACGTCTCGTTTTCGTCCTGCATTTCAAATGCGCCGAGCCTTGCGCGCGGCTCACGGTCGGCCGTAGCGCCGAACGAATCGCGCGCGTGGGGCCTCTCGGGCGCAGTGAATGTACCGCTAGTGTTGCGTACCTGCAGCATCGCGAGCGCCGCCAACACATCGTCGACTTCGACGCAGCCCGTGCAGGGCTGGCCCGGAAGCGGACACGTGCGCGAGCGGCAACCGGCGCAGGCGATCGTCTGATCGCCGAGGACGACATGCGGTACATGCCACGGTGCGAAACGAACGAGCGGAATCGTCGGCGGGAAGATGGTGACGAGCGGGGTTCCGACGGCTGCGGCGACGTGCATACCCGACGAGTTTCCCACGACGAGCGCGGTCGCGTCGCGAATTGCCGCGGCGAAGGCGGCGTACGTCGTCGTCCCGGTCAAGTCGATGGCGCCCGAGTCGCCGGCGATCGCGCGCGACCGGTCGCGTTCGCCGACGCTTCCCAAGAGCACGATCTGTTCGCCGCGTTGGCGTAACCGCGCGACGAGCGCGTGCAACTTTTGCGTGTTCCAGGCGCGCGCCGGAACGGATGCTCCGGGCTGCAGCGCGACGTAACGCGCGGGCAATCGGTGGTCGCGCGGCGGCAGAGCGCGGTACGCGAGCGCACCGTCGTCGCCGGCGCGGAGAGGGTAGCCCGCCGCGCCGACCAGCGCCAGCGCACGCTCGACTTCATGGATGTCGTCGTCGAGGCAAACGCGCAGATCGAGCAGTGAGCCGGGATAATCGACGCTGATCGCTGCGATATGCGAAATCCCCGCGAGCCGTAACAACAGCGCAGTCGGCAGCGGGCTTTGATGGAACGACGTGAACACGAAGGCTTCGTTTGCCCGAGTCGCGGCGTAGCGTGCGACGTGCTCCGCGATGGCCGCGGCGTCTATCGGCTGGGGCCGGCCTTCGATCCAATCGGCCCGCGCGACGAGCACCTCATCGACAGCGGGCAGCAGCCGGGCGGCACCTTCGCCCGACGGTCCGCACACCAAGGTGACGGGCCCATGGGCGGCGAGCGCGCGCAACGCCGGGCCGACGAGGGTCACGTCGCCGTTGTTGTCTTGGCGGATCGCGAGGAAGCGCTTCATACCGGACCCGCATTGCCTTGCCGGACTGTGATGAAACGCTTCATACGCAACCGGCCAAAATGCGATCAACGGCTTCCTGCAAATCGCGCGCCACGGCCGGTGCCTGCGCAACCTCAGCGGCTAACGTCAGCGAAGTCGGAACGAGGATGGCCCGCGCTCCGGCGGCGGCGGCAGCGGCCACGTCGGAGCCGATATCGCCGACGACGACGCAGTCCTGCGGTTCGAGCGCGAGCCGCTCCGCGGCGGCGAGCACAAGTCCCGGCTGCGGCTTCCGGCACACGCAACCGTCGGCGGCGGAATGTACGCACGTCTCGATTGCGGCAAAAGGACCGGCGAGCGTCGTCAAGCGCGCATGGATCGCCGTCAGTTCGAGCGGCGAAAGGCGGCCTTCCCCGACGGCGGGTTGATTGGTGACGATGCCGACGGCGATGCCCGCCTCACGCAAACGGTCGAGCGCCACCCGCGCGCCGGGCACGAGCCTGACTCGCGCGGGATCGCGCAATGCCGGCTCGTCGACGACCAGCGTACCGTCGCGGTCGAACAGCACGGCGGCGGGAATGGAACGCGAGCGCTCGGACGATTGCGTCGTCGATGCATCGCATCCGTCCTGGCGGCCGCGTAAGGTTGGGCGCGTGAGCTGCGAGGTACGAACGCGCTCGCGCCGCGATTGCCGTACGAGCTGCGCTGCTCGAATGCGCCCGCGCAAACGATGATAGACGGCGGCAAGGGGAATGAGCGCGCTCGTTGCGAGCATCGCGCGGATCTCGCGCGCATCGCGCGGTCCCGGTACGATGCGCTCCCACGCGAAGCGCGCGGTCGCCGCCGCCCATAACGTGGCGAAACCGAGGGACGCGCAGCCGCAGGCAACGGTCAGCACGTGGCGGCGGAAACGCCCGCGCGGCGCTCCGGCGAGCGCACGCCACTCGGCGCCATGCAGCGCGTCCATCAGCGCGTCGTCGGCATTGCCCGCTTGTAAACGCACGCTGATCCACGGATCGGCGCAACGCACGGGATGCTCGACGCGTCGGCTGCCGACGGCGATCGATCGTCCGCGCGCGAACAGCCGCAACGCGAAATCCGCATCTTCACGATACGCGCGCGGAAAGCGTTCGTCGAAACCGCCCTGCGACTGCAGATCGTCGCGCCGATACGCGCAGTCGGCGGTGATCCAGCGGGCCTCTTCGAGCGCGCCGACGTTGCGTTCCCAATCGGTCGCTCGCCGTCCGTTCGGCGGTGGTACGGTCACGCGGCCTTGACTGCCCGCAGTCGTTTCTTTGCAGGCGGCGAGATCTTCGACGAGCCGAAGACGCCAGGCTGGTTCGACGACGACGTCGTCGTCAAGAAAAGCGATCCACGGAGCTCGAGAACTGCGCCAGCCGCGATTGCGCGCGGCCGCCGGTCCGGCGCCTGCGCCTGCAACGACGCGCACGCGCTCGGCGAGTTCGCCGAGCTGCACGCTGCCGTTCGCGCCGCCGCGGAATAGCGGTGCAGCGCGGTCACGCCGGTCATCGACGACGAACACGTTGTCCGGCAGCGGGCCTTGGGCGCGCGCCAGGGAGGTCAGCAACACGGTGAGCGAGGGGCGTCCGATCGTCGGCACGACGACGTCGTAATTCACGCGGCGGCGACGAGCTGCGCTCGCCGTGCGAGCAAGAACGGTCCGAGCGCGAGCGCATCGACCGGCGTCGAGCCGAACAGTTCGAGCGCGTCGCGCGGCTCATCGACGATCGGACGTCCCGCGGTGTTGAGGCTCGTGTTGACCAGCACCGGCAGCCCCGTGCGCCGTTCGAACGCCCGCAGAACGGCCGCCATCAGCGGCTCATCGTTAGCGTCGACGGTTTGCACGCGCGCCGTGCCATCGACGTGCGTGACGGTCGGGATGCGTGCGCGCCATTCGTCGCGTACGCCGTGCGTGAACAGCATGTACGGGCTCGGCAGCGGGCCGGTGAAGATATCGGCGGCGCGCTCGGCGAGCACCATCGGCGCAACCGGCCGGAATTGCTCGCGTCCTTTGACGTCGTTGAGGCGGCGCAGATTGTCGCTGTAGCCCGGATGCGCGAGCAAACTACGGTGTCCGAGCGCTCGCGGTCCGAACTCGCTGCGTCCTTGAAACCACGCGACCAAGCCGTTTTCAGCGAGCACTTCGGCGACCGCTTCCGCCAGATCGAGCGGCGCCGCGTAGACGACGTTTGCAACGTCGAGCTGGGCGCGCAACTGCGCCGCATCCCACGAACGCCCTAGCGCCGCCGTGCGCAGCGGTGCGATGCGATCGCCCCCTTCGGCAGCTACATAAAGCGCCGCGCCGAGCGCAGTGCCGGCATCACCCGCCGCCGGCTGCACCCAGATGCGCTCGAACGGTCCGTGTTCGGCGAGGTACGAGTTGGCGACGCAGTTGAGCGCGACGCCGCCGGACAGCGTCAGGTTTCGCTCGCCCGTGCGCGCGTGCAACTCCTGCGCGATGTCGACGAGAATCTCTTGCAGGCGCTCTTGCACGCTCGCCGCAAGGTCGGCGTGTTCGGTCGCAAACCCCTCATCGTCGGCGCGACGCGGCGCGCAATATGCGGCGAAGTCGAGTGGCGGAGCGTAGTACCCCAGGCCCGTTGCATACATCGCAGCGCGCAGCCGCTCGCGATAGCGCGGCGATCCGTAAGCCGCCAGGCCCATCACTTTATATTCATCCGACGAACGCACGAAGCCGAGGTGAACGGTCAGCTCTTCATAGCGCAGTCCAAGCGAATGAGGCAGCTCGACCGTCGCCAGCGGTTCGAGCCGCCCGTCGCGTACGTGTCCGGCGAGAAACGAGCCGCGTTCCCCGCGGCCGTCGAGCGCCAAGGTAGCGCACGATGCGAACGGCGCGCACAGATAGGCCGACGCCGCATGCGCGACGTGGTGCCGTACGTAGTGGACCTTGGCCGCATCGAAGCCGCCGAACAGCGACGTCAAGAACTGCGGCAGCCGCCGCACGTAGTAGGTGCGCAATCCTTCGTACGCGTTGGCGATCAAATCGCCGCTTTCGCCCGTTGCGACATCCGCGGTGCGATCGCCGGCTGCGCTTTCATCGACCACGTTGCCGACGCCGTTCGGACGGCGGGAACGGTCGGCGTTGTCGGCTAGGTCCGCCAGGGCGGGATCGTATGAGTAGGCGACCGCGTCAAGGTCATTCGGGCCCAGGCCGGCCTCTTCCAAACACCAAGCGATGGCGCGCTCGGGCAGCTCCCACGTGGAAAAGGGGACGCACGCTTTGGCGTGTTTACGGCGCGTGAAGCGCTCTTCCTCAGCGGCAGCAACGACTTCACCATCGACGATCAACGCCGCGGCGGAATCATGAAATACAGCATTGACGCCGAGCACCCGCATGCCCGTCGCGTTTCCCCAGCAGTTGCGCCGAAACACGCTCGGCTGCTCGCTATGAGGTACCGGTTGGCGGCAGGTACGCGGTAGGCGAACTGGGCAGCCGTGCAGGAAAGCGCGTTTGCGAGCGACCGCCCGCGTGCATGAGAGGCGACGGAGGAAGCAGTTTGTCCGATACTCAGGTCATGTCCGCAGGTGGCGGCGTGCGAATGGCGGTGGTACCGCACGCACTCAAACGGGTCATCGTCAGCGGAGGCGGATCGGGTCTGGGACGCGCGACGGTCGATCGCATCCGCGCCGTCGGCGGCGACGCGATCTCGTTCGATGTACGAACGACCGCTGCAGGCGACGCCGCGCCGGAATGGGCCGTCGACGTTTCCGATCGCTCCTCGGTCGAGCGCGCCGTGGCGCGGCTGGTCGAGCAGCACGGACCACCGAGCGCCGTGGTGACGTGCGCCGGCGTCGACGCCTGCGGACCGTTCGGCAACGTTGCCGCCGCTGCATGGGAGCGCGTGATCGCCGTCAACCTGGTGGGAACCGCCACCCTGGTGCGGGCCGCCTTACCGCATCTGGAACGGAGCCACGGCCGCATCGTGACGGTCGCCTCGACCTTGGGGCTGCGCGCCGTTTCCGATGCGACGGCCTACTGCGCGAGCAAATTCGGCGTGATCGGTTTCTCGCGCGCGCTTGCGGCCGAGCTTGCCGATCGTGTCGGCGTCACCTGTTTGATTCCGGGCGGCATGCACACCAATTTTTTCGACGGCCGCAGCGAGCAGTACCGACCGCCCGCCGATTGGAAAGCGAACCAACCCTCCGACGTCGCGAGTGCGATCATCTTCGCGCTCTCGCAACCCGACGGCTGTGAAATCCGCGAGATGGTCGTCTGCCCATCGAACGAATCATCCTGGCCTTAACGGGCTTTTTCCAGATCGGTCGGCCCAGCGATGGCGCCCAGAGTATTTCTGCACCCCCTCGACGCGGCTGCCAAGCGCGTTTGTGGCGCGACCTGGCGGAGAGAGTCGCTGGTATGAAAGCTGTAGTGTGGCACGACATCGGTAAAATTTCACTTGACAACGTCGATGAACCGAAAATACGCGACCGTTACGATGCGATCGTGCGCTTGACGGCGAGCGCGATTTGCGGGACCGATCTGCACATGGTCCGCGGAACGATGCCCGGCATGGTGGCGGGAACGATCCTCGGACACGAAGGCGTCGGGATCGTTGAAGAGGTCGGGCCCGGCGTGCGTAATTTCCGTAAAGGCGACCGCGTCGTCGTACCCTCGACGATCGGCTGTGGTTCGTGTTCGTACTGCCGCGCCGGCTACTACTCGCAGTGCGATGTCGCCAACCCGAACGGTCCGGCGGCGGGAACCGCGTTTTACGGTGGTCCCAAAGAGACGGGTCCATTCAACGGGATGCAGGCCGAATACGTGCGCGTTCCGTTCGCGCACACGAATCTCGTCACGTTGCCCGAGAGCGTCAGCGACGAGCAGGCACTGATGATTTCCGATATCTTTACGACGGGCTACTTCGGAGCAGCGCTCGCGCATATCGAACCGGGTCACACGGTCGCCGTGTTCGGCTGCGGGCCCGTCGGACAGTTCGCGATCGCTTCGGCCATGATGATGAACGCGGGACGCGTGCTCGCGATCGATACGATCCCCGACCGTTTGGAGATGGCCCGCGCGCAAGGCGCCGAGTGCATCGACTACCAAGCCGAGGATCCGGTAGCGACGATCCACGAATTGACTGGAAAGATCGGCGT
>JALYUD010000174.1 GCA_030853905.1 Vulcanimicrobiota bacterium | reverse complement strand
GGAAGGCGATATCGCCAAACTGCCCGCGATCGTCGCGCTCGCCGAGCGTTACGGCGCCGTGACGGTCGTCGACGACAGTCACGGCACGGGCGTGATGGGCCGCACGGGACGCGGCACGATCGAGCACTACGGTCTAACCGGCAAGATCGACATCATAACCGGAACGCTCGGCAAGGCGCTCGGCGGTGCAGCCGGCGGTTTCGTCGCCGGATCGCGCGCGCTCATCGATACGCTCGTGCAGCGTTCACGGACGCAACTGTTCTCCAACGCGTTACCGGCGACCGTCGCCGCGAGCGCCTTGCGCGCGATCGAAATCCTCGATGCGCATCCCGAGCTCGTCGCCAAGCAGCACGATAACGTCGCCTATCTCCGCGCCGGTCTCACCAGACTCGGCTTCAAACCGCTCGACGGTCCAAGCGCGATCGTCCCGATCATCGTCGGCGAAACAGCTTTCGCGATCGCGATGAGCGATCGTCTCTTGCAAGAAGGCGTCTTCGTAACCGGCTTCGGCTTCCCGGTCGTCCCCGAAGGCGCGGCCCGCATCCGCGTCCAGCTCTCGAGCGCTCTCGACCACAAAGACCTCGACGCCGCCCTCGCCGCCTTCGAACGCGTCGGCCGCGACCTCGGCGCGATCCCGGCTTCGGTTATCGCTTGAGAGGGGGATAGCCGCGCACCGTTAGGCAGCCTGCGACGTCACGCGACAGCACATGACGTGCTCGCACAAAAGCACTATCTGTCCTTCGGCACGTTCGCGGATCGTCGAGCCGGAGGGCGCCACAGGATTCCGAGAGTAGTCGCCGCAGCGGCGAGTTTCTCATCGTGCGTTGCAAGGTTCAGCCCGAACCGGCAAGCGAGTTCGAGATAGGTCGTATCGTACGCGGAAAGCTGAAACGTCCGGGCAAGCGAAAGCTGTGGAAATGATGGCTCGTCGCTTCCGCCTGCGACGCCTATTGGAAGGCTGCGGAGCTCGTCGAGGATCATTGCCGTGCGGTCAGCCTTTAAGGTGCCTCGGCGCTCGTATTTCACTAGTGCGTGACAGATTTCGGTAGACCAGATGTCAGGGACAACCGCGCCTTGCTTACGGACGTACCGAAGCGCATTCGTGGATAACGCATCGCTTTGATCACGAAAAAACCACCGGATTGCCGTCGACGCATCGACGACGATCTTCACCCGCGCTCGTCCCGCGCTTCCCGGATCGTTTCTTCTATCGTCGGACCCGGGCCAAGCTCCCAATCGCGGCTCAAGATTTCGTCGACAAGGCTGTCGAGGTCGACTTTTCTCGACACGGGGCGCAACTCAGCGAACGGCGTACCGTTGCGCGTCACGAGGATCGTCTCGCCGCCATTGGCCCGCGCGGCCAATTCCGCGAACCGAGTGCGCGCTTCGTAAATACCGACGCTCTCCATGGAATGAGTCTAGCAGTGCGACTAGTCGTTGTCAACGACCACCATAACCATGAGTGCTCAAGGATCACGTCGCACTACACGTCCACGCCGAGCTTGCACACGCGACCTAATCGATCTGTTTGACAACGAACTGCGGACGCCGTTCGATCGAGGACCGGCAACAGAAGCGCCATGAGGACAAGGCATCGATTTTTGGTGCGGTGCGTCAGTAATGACATGAGCATACATCGGTCCTGAGGCGATCGAAGACCTCCGTCCAAGCGTCGGCGCGATTTCCTTCGCGGCGATAAGAGTGGCGCGACGCGTCGCATCGCGACCTCGACCATGAACGAAGAGCGTAAAAGAATAGGCCCGGCGGTCTTGCGACGTCGGACCCAAGTGGTTGCGGGGGTGAGATTTGAACTCGCGACCTTCGGGTTATGAGCCCGACGAGCTACCGGACTGCTCCACCCCGCGAGGGCGAACCTCACTATAACGGGCGCGTGGCAGGCTGTCAACGAGGAGTCGCCTGCATGTAGGAGCCGTCTGTAACGGACGGAACGGCGGCGAGGATGCGCGAGCCTGTAGCGGATGGAACGGCGGCGAGGAAGCTCGAGCCTGCAGCGACCGCGCGGAGAAGCGGCGAGGCAAACTTCGACCGGCTTTTGGTCGCCCGCATTCCGAAAGTTCAGCTCCACTGTCACCTCGAGGGTACGGTGAGCGCGGGTACGTTCCGCGACCTGGCGGCGCTGCGCGGGGTGGTCAGCGCGCGGGCGAACGGACCCCTGGAAGGTACGTATGTTTTCGCGACCTTCGGCGAGTTTCTGTTGACATTCGCGGAAGTCTGCAAGACGCTGCAATGTCCCGCCGATTACGCCCGCGTCGCCACCGAATACGCGAAAGATGCGGCCGCGCAGAACGTGCGGTACGCGGAGCTTTTCATCTCGCCTTCGGTGTGGAAGTTTTTCCATCCCGAGCTCGACGTCGTCGCGTGCGTAAAGGCGATGCGAGAAGCGTTGACCGTCGCGGAGCGGCAGCGCGGCCCGATCGTGCGCTTCATCTGCGATCTGACGCGGAACTTCGGAACGGAACGAGCGTTTCAAACCGCCCGGCTGGCGGTCCAGCTCGCCGAGAGCGATGGCGGCGTGATCGGGATCGGGCTCGGCGGTGATGAGGCGAACTTTCCGGCCGCGCTCTACGCAGAACCGTTTTCGTTCGCCCGCGCGCACGGCTTACATACCGTCGCCCACGCGGGCGAAGCCGCCGGCGCGCAAAGCGTTCGCGACGCCGTGATGATCCTCGGCGCGGAGCGGATCGGCCACGGCGTTCGCGCTCTCGAAGATGACCGTGTCGTCGATATGCTGGCCCGGCGCGGCATCGCGCTCGAATGTGCGCCGACGTCGAACGCACGCACCGGCATCGTCGACGCCCAGGCCGTGCATCCGCTGGTCGCACTCGACGAACGAGGCGTCGTGGTGACGGTCGATGCCGACGACCCGGCCCTCTTCGGCACATCGATCACGCGCGAACTCGAACTCGTCGGTGAGACGGTCGGTACGCACGATATGGTGCGCTTTGTCCGCAACGCCGTCGACGCCAGCTTCGCGGAGCCCACACGAAAGAGCGCCCTGCAGCTCGAGCTCGACGCCGCCCTGGAATCCTGACGCGCGCGCCGAACGAGCGATAGTATGGCCGGGCACACGCATTTCGACGAGTCGACCGAGGAGTATCTCGAAGCGATCTATCGCCTCGAGAAGGAGGGTCCCGGAGTGACGACGTCGGCGCTGGCTAGCGAGCTTGGGGTCGCCGCGGCGTCGGTTTCCGGCATGTTGAAAAAGCTGGCCAGTGACGGATACATTGAACACCGCGCGCGCGGTGAAGCCAAGCTGACGCGCGCGGGGCTCGCGGTCGGCGTGCGCGTCGTGCGGCGTCATCGCCTGGCCGAATGTCTGCTGACGCAGATGCTCGGCATGAGCTGGGATGAAGTGCACTCCGAAGCGTGCCGGCTCGAACATGCCATTTCGGATCGCGTCGAAGAGCGGCTCGTCGCCGTCCTCGGCGACCCGCAACACTGTCCGCACGGACAGCCGATACCCTCGACGGATCTGAGCGATCCCGAACGGCCCGGCGTACCGCTCGCGCAGATTGCGATCGGTGACGCAGCAACCGTGCACGGCGTCACTGAGGAACTCTCGGAGATGCTGCGCTACCTCGCCGAGATCGGGCTACGCCCCGGCGTCTGTGTCCAGGTTATCGAGAAAGCGCCGCTCGCCGGCCCGGTCACCGTCAGCGTCGACGGAACGGCGCGCGCCATTTCGCTCGAACTGGCGCGCAGCATCACCGTTCTGCCTGCGGTGACCGTGCCGAGCGCCTGAGCGTTTCTTTGCTTCCATCGACGCTGGTCTGTTCGCGCGACGACGCGCACTGCAACGATCCGCAAACGCTCGCCACGGTTTGCCCGCACGACGGCGCGCCGCTCTTGGTTCGGTACGCGAAAGTCGCGCTCGATCGCGACACCGTCGCGCGGCGGCCGGCAACGATGTGGCGCTATCGTGAGTTGCTTCCGCTCGCGGACGACGAAGAGCCGATCACTTTAGGCGAAGGCGCGACGCCGCTGCTGCGTGCGGCGCGTTTAGAACGCGACCTCGCACTCGATGCGCCGCTCTACGTGAAGGACGAGTCGGCAAATCCAACGGCGTCGTTCAAAGCGCGCGGCATGTCGGTCGCGGTTACCTGCGCGAAGCGGCTTGGCGCACAAAACCTCGTCGCTCCGAGCGCCGGCAATGCGGGTGCTGCGCTCGCTGCCTACGGCGCCCGCGCAAACATGCCCGTTACCGTCTTCTTACCGCTCGACACGCCGGCGATGATCGTCGAAGAATGCCGTACGTACGGCGCGGGTGTCGAACTAGTCGACGGGCTCATCGACGAAGCCGGCCGGCGCGCGAGCGAACACGCGCGCGCGACGAACGCCTTCAACGTGGCGACGTTGCGCGAACCCTATAGACTCGAAGGCAAGAAGACGATGGGTTTCGAGCTGGTCGAAACCCTCGGCGCCGTCCCGGCCGCGATCATTTATCCGACCGGCGGTGGCACGGGTCTGATCGGCATGTGGAAAGCGTTCGATGAGCTGCAAGCGGTCGGTTGGATCGGTGTGGAGCGCCCGCAGATGATCGTGGTGCAAGCCGCGGGCTGCGCGCCGCTCGTGCGCGCCTTCGAAGCGCATGCCGACCATGCACAGCGCTGGGACGATGCACGCACCGCAGCGTGGGGCTTGCGGGTTCCGGCGTCCCTCGGGGACCGGCTAGTTCTGCGTGTGATGCACGAATCGCTCGGTACGGCGCTCGCCGTCGACGAAGCCGCGATGCGCGACGGCATGCTTTCCTTACGGACGCGAGAGGGTATCGATGCGGGCGAGGAAGGCGGCGCGACGCTGGCGGGGTTGCGAAGGCTGCTGGACCGTGGGCAACGATTTAGCGGCCCGATCGTGCTGTTCAACACCGGTAGCGCGCTGACATACGGGCCGCGCGTCGCGTGAACGTACGCCGTGGCGCGCTGATCTACCGGGGCCGTACCGCGTGACCCTGCGCCGCGCCGGCGCGACGAAAGCTTTGATCGCGCTCAACGTCATCGTTTTCGTGTGGGAAGTGCTTTCCGGCACGAACTTCGGCAGCGCCCCGAGTTTGCTTGCGCACGGCGCGCTCTACGGACCGCTCGTGCGCCAGGGCGAGTGGTGGCGCATCCTGTCAGGAGCGTTCGAACATGCCGGGCTGCTCCACATCGCGTTCAATATGTTTGCGCTCTATCAACTCGGCATGTTCGTCGAAGGGGTGCTGGGGGCGCGCCGCATGCTCGCGATTTATGCGATCTCGCTTTTTGCGAGCGGCTACGCGGTCGTCGTCTTTTCACCGGCCGCCGTGACCGTCGGAGCGAGCGGGGCAATCTTCGGACTCTTCGGCGCGCTGCTCGCAATCGGCGTCCGGCTGGGGAAGCGCGGGCGCGGCTTAATCGCGCAAACGATTCCGATTCTGCTCATCAACCTCGTCTTTACGTTTGCCGTGCCGTTTATTTCGAAGTCGGGCCATCTCGGCGGTCTGCTCGCCGGCTTCTGCGCCGGGCTCCTGGTGTTTATGACGCGACCGCCCGCGCGGCCCCTCGTCGGTGTCGTCGACGCGGCGACGGGTGAAGCGGCGGACGCTGAACTGCTTCCGCCGGAGGGGCGGCGCGGCGCGTGACCGACGGATTTGAGACCGTTTGAACCCGCTCGCGTCGCTCGAAAACGTGTTTGCCCCCGACGGGCCGCTGGCCCGAGCATTGCCGGGCTTCGAAGCGCGCGCGGGACAAGTGCAGATGTCCAAGCTGATCGAACGCGGTTTCCTCGAAAGCGCGCACACGATCGTCGAAGCCGGCACCGGCGTCGGCAAGTCGCTCGCGTATCTGGTGCCGGCGCTGCGCAGCGGCAAGAAGATCGTCGTTTCGACCGCGACGATCGCCTTGCAGGAGCAGCTCGTCAAAAAAGATATTCCGCTCGTCGTCGGCGCGCTCGGCGTTCCGGCGCGGGTCGAACTTCTCAAAGGCCGCAATCACTACCTGTGCCGCGCGAAGCTCGACCGCATGCGCAGCGAACGGCTGGTCGCGCCGAGCGGTACGATGGAAGCGATGTGGGACTGGGCCGACGCGACGGAGTCTGGCGACCGCGCCGAATTGCCGTTCGCGCCGCCTCCCATCGAATGGGAAGCGCTCGACGCCGACGCCGAAGACTGCGTCGGCGAATTCTGCGAACGCTTTCGCGATT
>JALYUD010000167.1 GCA_030853905.1 Vulcanimicrobiota bacterium | reverse complement strand
GAACGTATCCGGCGATTGCATCGATTACCGCGAGTTCCGCGCCCCCCACGGCGACGGTAAACGCGACGACCAACAGCGCTAGACCGAGCCACTTGCCGAGCACGACGTCGGCGCGCCGCACCGGTCGGGGTAAGACGGCGAGCAGCAAGCCCGAGTCGACGTCGCTTGCCAATGCCGGAGCGGCCAAAAACGCCGAGCCGATCGCTAGTGCGACGCTGAACATGTACGCCAGCATGATGACCAGGCCGCTGAATAATCCCGCGACCATCGCCGGGTCGTGCGCGTGCGTCGCAAGCGATGCGTGCAGCTTCCCGAAGCCCCAACCGGTCAGGATGATTAAGACGATCGCGACCGCGAGGGCCGCCGCGAGCACGCGGCGCCGCGATGCTTCACGAAGGGTCAGCGACGCGATCGCAAGCATCGGATGCTTTCGGTGACAAGAGTTCGAGGAAGCGCTCTTCGAGCGTCGCGTGCTGCGGTTCGATCGCGTGAACGGCCGCGCCGGCGCCGACGAGATCGCGCACGATATCGGGAATCACGTCGAGATGTTGCACCGCCAACAGGTACCACGCCGGGGCGCCGTTGGTCGGTGCGCCGCTTTCCGCCCGCGCACCGATGCGAACGAGGAGCTCGCAGACCGTCCGGCCGATCGCAGCCAGCTTTACGCGTACGGCGCTGCTGGTTCCCAGCAGGTCCGCAAGCGAGCCGCTTGCGACGACGCCTCCGTGGTCGACGATCGCGATGCGATCGCAGACACGTTCCACTTCGGTCAGCAGGTGCGAATTGAGAAATACCGTCGTGCCCGTGCGGCGCAACCCGTCGATCAGCTCACGCACGTCGTGACGTCCGACCGGATCGAGCGCCGACGTCGGCTCGTCGAGAAACACGAGCTGCGGCGAACCGAGCAGCGCAACGGCCAATCCGAGACGCTGCTGCATGCCCTTGGAGTACGTTCCGACACGGTCGTCGGCACGCGCGGAAAGCCCCGCGATTTCCAACACGCGTTCGATTTCCGTCGGCCGTCCCGCGCGCGGCAGGGCGAGAAGCTGGGCGTGGAATGTGAGCACTTCGCGCGCGTCGAGCCATTCCTGATAGCGAAAGAGTTCGGGCAGGTACCCGATGCGGCGGCGGGTTGCGAGATCGCCGAGTGGCGCGCCGAGCACGTCGCCGGCGCCCGACGTCGGTTTGGTGAGGCCGAGCAACAACTTAAGGGCCGTTGTTTTTCCGGCGCCGTTGGGTCCGAGGAAACCGAAGACTTCGCCGCGGCGCACCGAGAGCGTCAGGTCCCTCAGCGCGGTCGCCGTTCCATAGAGCTTCGCGAGTTCGCGCGTCTCGATCGCAAGGTCCACTGCAGCAGCCGATGCGAGGCCGGGTGCCGAAACGGCGTCGGCCGCAACGGTGTCGTCCTTCCCGGCGACGAGTCCCCGCCCGGCATCGCCCATCAGTGCAATGAGTTCGCCACGGCCAGGATCGTGCGCACCGGAAGCGTCCCGGCGATGCCGTACACGTAGCCGCGGCTCTGCCAAATCACGCCGGCACCGACGCCCGTGTTGTCGCCGACGAACAGTCCCCGTGCGCCCTGCACCGTCACGGGTTCTGCGTGCATGCGATCGATCGGGATCGGAATCGGCAGGGTTCGGGCGGGATCGCCGATTGCGCGCAGTTCGGCGGCGACCTGCGGCGGTAAGCCCGGTTGCGCGGCGAGATACTGGACGAGCGTGGCGGCCGAGACGCCGCTCGAAGCGATCGTCGGCACGGGCATCTGCGCGATAAGCAGCTTCGGCCAACCGCCCCGGAGGTGTTCGCCGCGGCGGCGAGCGCGTTGTCGCGAGGCGCGTTCCTGCGGCGTCACATAGAGTGCGAGAACGGCGGGACCGACGCTGGCTTCCAAGGTGCTGCCGCCCAGGCCCGCGGGCATTGGCGGCAACGGACTGCCGGCCGCCTTCGCCGCCGCGGCGGCTCTAGCGGCGTTGAACGTGAAGGCGGAAACGCTGCGTGAGATCACCCGATACTCCGGCGCGGGGAGGCCGACCGGTACGAATGCCGGCACGCGCACCGGAAACTGCGCCAGTCCCGCTGCATGCGCCGCGTCGACGGCCGTTGCGTGACGCTGAGGGACGATCTCGTGCATCGTTCCATACTTGGCAAGGTCCGGTAATGCGCGCATGTGCTCCGCATCGCTGCTTGAAATCGGCAGTGCGACGAACTGCTGAGGTTCGAAAATCGCGAGAAAACCCGCCGCGAGCGAACGCAGCGGCGTCCCGAGAAAGAGCACGACGAGTAGGACAGCCGCGCACGCGCTCCAGAAAGCGACCGGAAGCCGCTGCGTCACCGTTCTCGACGAAGAGGCAACGGCAGCCGTTGTGGCGGAACGTCGGCTCGAAGCAAAGTCGGAAGCGTGCGGGGCGCCGACCGGAGAAGGCGTGCCTACCGGGAGACTCGCGCCGAGCGGAGATGCTCCGCCCGCAGATGCTCCGAACGGAGGGGTCGCGCCGAGCGCGAGTGCCGCGGCGCCGGCTTGCGTCGCGAGCGCGTTCGAACGGCGTAGGCATGCTGGACAGCCCGCGAGATGGCGGCGCTGCGAACCGAGCAGTGCGGCCGGGTCATCGAGCGCACGACGCAGGATGCCGGTTTCGAGATGTTTCACTTCCGTAGTTCCTTTCCGAGTGCCGATTCTGCTCGCGCCAAGCGCGTGCCGACTGAACCGATCGTAATGCCGAGCGTCTCTGCAACCTGCGCATACGACAACCCGCCGTAGCGTAGAGCAAGAACCGTCGCGTGTCGTTCGCCGATGCGCACCAGCGCTGATCGAACTGCGGCGCGTTCCTCGACTCGCTCAATCTGCGCGGCCGGGTTCGCCGCTTGGGCGGCGTCGTCGCGGCTAGCGCGATCCAGAACATGCTCACGCCTTTCACGCGCCAGCCTCCTTCGTTCGCGTCGCAGAACATCATAGGCGCCATGCGTGGCCGCAGTTCGTAACCATGAGCTCGCGAACGGCGTATCGGCTCCGTAGCGGCGCGCGAACGAAGCCAGCGCCTCCTGCGCGACGTCTTCGGCGGCGTTGCGGTCATGCAAGATGCGTTCCACAATTGCGATCAGCCGAGGGCGTTCTCGCACAACGACTGCCTCGAACGAGAACGCGCCGGAGTCGGGTCGCCAAGAGGCTGCCGGAAGATCCATTGTGATCGCTTCTTGCATGTGCACCTCAGTCTTACGGCGCCGCCGGCCACGTTTTTGTGACATCGGAGTTCACGCTTTGTTGGAAGCCCGGCCGGTCCCAGGCAGCGGTACCCGGTAAACCTGCGCCGCTCGGCTCGAGGTAACCGCGGTCTTCCGCTCTTCTTTAGTCTGAGATGCGTTTCCGGGTCGAACCGCCATCGCGCGGGCGCCAAAAGCACGCCGTGTTTCTTCGGGTAACCGGCTGCATACAGTGACCCATCCCCGGCTGGAGCAACGACCTGAGCGCTTACCGGAAGTGGCCGCGTTGCCCACGTCTTACCGCGTTATTCCAAACGTAGAGTGTGCCCATACCCGAAAGGTAGACGACTTGCGTCCGTCGCGGATCATCGTTCAACGACATTCCGCCGACGTTACGATCGGCCAGTCGCCAGTGTTTGCCGTCGGCGGTAGAGCGCAGGATGCCGGTCATATTCATGTCCGGCATCATCGCCGGGATCATGATCGTGCCGTGATCGACCGTTGCCGTGCCCATCGGTTCGTTCGGCGGTTGGCCCAGCTTGGTCCACGTCGCTCCGCCGTCGTGCGTTTCGTACATGCCCGTCCCCTGGATGTATGCCACAATTCGATTCGGATTTGATGCGTCGATTCCGAGAGCATGTGTATCTTTGACGGGAAGATGGGCGGAGAGGCTGCGCTACGAGCCTCCTCCATCATGGCTTATGAACGCGCGTTGTGTCCGGCGACGGCGATGAATCGACCCGATTTTCCGGCCGCGACTTCCATGCCGTCGATGGACGCCGTTGTGGAATCATGGCGAACCGAGCGGCCGCCGTCACGACTGATCGCCGTCGCGCCGTGCGTTGCGAAGATGATCGTCCGGCGTTGTGCTTGCACACGAAAAGCACAAGAGGCTTCAAGATGTGCTCCATTGCGATGACGTCGACAAAGCGGCCATCGAGTCGGCCCTGTTCTCTGAAGACGCCAACGTCGCGATAGTTCATCTTACGATAGAGGCCTTGCCCCGCTTGATTGTTGGCAAGCGCGAACAGGACGATCTTGTGAAATTTATGATGCCGAGCGTGTCCTTCGATTGCGCGCAGTAGCGCGGTTCCCACGCCGTTTCCCCTCGCGGCTCGCTCGACGTAGACGGATAAATCCGCGACACCCGCATAGGCGCAGCGATGCGAGTAGCGATTCAGCGAAGCCCAACCGACGACCACACGATCACGCTCGGCGACGAGAACGCCGTAGCGGTCGCCGTGCTCGTCGAGATACCATTCGCGGATCGCCTCGTCGGTTTGCGGCTCGTCGTCAAGCGTCGCGATCCGATCCACGATGCCTTCGTTGTAAATCGCACGAATCGCGGTGAGATCATCCGGGCGCGATTCACGAACGCGTAGCGAATTCACGTGGGCGGTCGTGGACATCAGTTTTCTCCGAAGGATGCGGGAGCAAGACGGCCTCCGCGGTGCGTTGCGACGCCGGCGATAGCCAGCCAAAGAGCGCCGTCGCGGCGCCGGCGCCGAGCAGTTGCGCGATAATGAACGGTGCAACGTCGATCGGACGAATGCCGGCGAAGGTGTCACTGAGCGAGCGCGCGATCGTAACGGCCGGATTCGCGAACGAGGTCGACGATGTGAACCAATAGGCGCCCATGATATACGCGGCGACGGCAAACGCGGTCCATTCGGAGCGGGCTCGGGCGCAGCCCCAAATGACGGCGAGCAGACCGAAGGTAGCGACGAATTCGCTCACCCACAGCGCGCCACCGGCGCGGGCGTGGTGCGATGCGAAGAATGGCGGTAGGCCGAACATCACATTGGCGATCGCGACGCCGGCGACCGCGCCGACAAGCTGTGCACCGATGTAGACCGGAACATCACGCCAGGAGACGCCGCATTGCCATGCGTCAGCGATCGTCACGGCAGGGTTGAGATGCGCTCCCGAAATCGGACCAAAGGCGAGGATAATGGCGACCAGCGCACCGCCCGTCGCGATCGCGTTCGCAAGAAGGGCAATCGCGACGTTTCCGCCGGCGAGACGCTCGGCCATGATGCCCGAGCCGACGACGGCCGCAAGCAGCAGCGCCGTGCCGATGGCTTCGGCGGTTGCGCGGCGCGCAAGGTTCACTTCAGCAGCAGGCCGGCGACGCGGCCGCGGCGGTCGTGCAACACGTTGTTGCCTCGTTGTCGCGCTCTTCGGCGTCGGCGATGACGAAGTACGTCTCCCAGCGCCGTCCATCCGGATCGGTCGCCCAAACTTTGTTCTGGACGGCGTAGCAGCACGTCTCGTCCATTTCGATATCAACGACGTGACCCGCCGCGCGAAGACGCCCGATCGCGGCGTCGACGTCGTGCGGTTTCTCGGCGACCAGGCCGTAATGGGCACCCTCGACGACCTTCGTGTTCGAGTCCGTATCAAGTGCGAGTTCGAGCCCAGGGTCTTCGATGAGAAACAATGCGTAGTCGCCGTAGTGCTTCACCGGCTCGGTGGCGAACAACGTGCGATAGAACGCAACGCTGGCGTTGAGATCGCGCGTCGCGAGATTCAGGTGCATTTTCATGCGAGCACTTTCATGGGCAGGACGGCATCGAGCGCGGCGTCGAGACGAGTGCGCGCGCCGGTTGCAAGTGAGTAATAGCCCCACGTGCCGCGCCGCACGGACGAGACGAGCCCGGCATCCTTGAGGATTTTCAGGTGGTGTGAGACCGTCGACTGATTGAGCTCGACACCGGAGGTAAAATCGCAAACGCACACTTCGTGCTCTGCGCGCGCCAACGTTGCGAGGATCGCGACGCGAACGGGATCGGCGAGCGCCTTGAAAAGCGTCGCTTCATCGCCGAGGTCGCGATCGTAGATTGCCGCTTCTGGGCAGGATCGCTGCATCGGCATGCATCAATGCTACGCCTTGTATTGACTTTTGTCAATGTAATAAGCTACTCACTTAGAGCCGTTGACCCCCACCTGCCGATCTGCTAAGGTGCTTTGCACATGGTTTCCCGGACCGGCGTCGGCTTCGAATTCGTGCTTGGGCCGCTCGAGAGCGAAATCATGGAGGCCGCGTGGGCACTCGGGCGTTGGGCATCGGTCGGCGACGTGGTCGAGGAGCGCGTGCGTCGGAGCGCAGCTGCTGCCAGTTACTCGACCATCAAAAACGTGATGGCCAACCTTTACGAAAAGGGGCATCTCCGCAAGCGTCCCGCGGGAAAACAGAACGAACAATCAGCTTTTCAAACTCCACGATGGCTCCCTCGTCGTCCAACCATAGAGATTGCCCGCGCTGTCGACGGCCAGCACGTTGACGGCAAAGGCTTTAGACGGCAGGCTCGCGAGCGGTCGGGCGATCGTACGGGGGTCGCAATGAGAATGGCTCCGCTTGATAGCTCCGTTTGGAACGACGTACCTACAATGTCCGTGGCTCGCCTCGCTGCGGCAGAACATCGGAAAGGGCACCGTCCGTGGCGACGGCTCAGGGTTCATAGCCAGCGCCGCACCTGTGACTTGTAGACGCGATACCGATCACCGAAGGCCGCCTTAAGTCGACGCTCCTCCTCGGGAATAACGTATCTGTCGATGATGATCGTGGCTGGTACAAGCCAGATCACCACCCATAGGTTACTCAGTTGTTGTCTTAAGTTTTTTCTGTAATGGCTGCCTCGTCCGGCCCAATCGCTGTTCGGACGTTTTCGCGTTCGTTGTTCGGCGTGATGAGCGCGGCGGTGATCCACCCAGCGCTGCTGCCCACCAGCCCCTCGATGAATCCGAGCTCGACATCGATGGGCCAATGAAGTCCCGCCATTACTCGCGCGGTACCGAGCGCAAGGGCGAACGCCGCCGCGACAAGCGCAGCCGCCCGCGATCGCGACCACAAGAAGCCGACGGTGAGACCGCACGCGGCGAGATGGTCGGACGGAAATGCATTGTCAGGGATGTGCGCGATCAGCGGCGTAGTGTGCAGGACCACAAAGGGACGAGCGTGCGAGTACAGCGCCGCGCTGATTTTCACGATCACGATCGTCGCGCTGCCTGCGATGATCGCCTCGATGCCGTCGCAACGCCATTTCCGGCGGCGTAGAACGGTAACGAAACCGAGAAGCGCCGGCCCGAGCAACGCCCATTTCGCCGTGATAACGATGAGGCGGGCTGCGACGGGCGAAGGTAACGACGGCATCATCGCTCGTCGTCGCCCGTGGAACCGCGCCGCGACGGCGCTAGTGCATAGCCGCTCTCCGAGACGATCGTGCGTACAGAATAACGTTGCGCCGAAGATGGCGGCCCCTGCAGCTGCCGACGAGAAACGCTACGACGAAAGCGAATCAGGAACGCTGACTGTACCACGTCTTTAGCCAGCTCCGCATCTGCAGAATCTCTTTCGTCTGACTCTTGATGATATCCCGGGCTAAAGACTTCAATTCTGGATGAGTTCCTCGGCGCAACTCGACTTTTGCCATGTCAACCGCGGACTGGTGGTGCGCGGTCATCATCATCATGAAATCACGGTCTTGTACACCGGTCAGCTTCATGGCGCCCATCTTCTGCATCATTCGACTCATTGCCGCGTTCATCTCCATGTCGCCGGCCGACTTCGATTTCATGCTTCCCATCGATTGTTGCGCGAAGGCGACCGCGGCTGGACGCAGCACCATCGTCGTCCCGCTGCCTACTGCGAGCCCGAGGGCAAGCATTATGGTGCCGAGCCGAAGTTTCGTCATTAGCAAACCTTTCTATAAGAGGAGACCGAAGAAACGCGCGCGGGTTGGAGCAATGTCTGACGATGCGCACGGGTCAGTATGCACCGGAGGGTCGGCATCGCATCGCATCGCATACGCCGGACCGCAAGCCTTCACGCTTCCGATACTACAGGCTGTAAGACAATCCCCCTGACAAGCGGTTCAAGCAAGGCGTGCGCTTGAGGGCACAGCGCCGCAAGGAGGAGATGAGCCGCTCTTCCGAGGTCGCTACGACGCCGCGTCGTACTAGACGGCGTGAGCGGTATGAAATTTCGCAAGCTCCTGTCGTATCGCCCCCAAGCGGAAGGCTCGGCGCAGGCGTTGGGCGAGCTGCAAGCCCGCCTCATGGAGTACCTTTGGGCGCACGGGCCGAAGCCGCTCTCTGAAATTCACCGCGAACTCGACGCACGCGAGGCGGTTGCCTACACGACCATCTCAACCGAACTTTCACGTCTGCAAAAGAAAGGTCTGGTCAAGAAGGCGGGGACGTATCGTGACACGCGTTACGCGGCCTCTCTGTCTCGGGAAACCTTCGTCAATCGCGTCGTCAGCGACGTGGTAACCGGGCTCCTCGATGCGCACGGACAGGCCGCCGTTCACGGATTCGTTGAAGCGATCGCAAACGATGACGAGGCGTTACAGACGACGCTACGGTTGCTGAGACGGCGCCCCCAGAGACGCTGATGTTGGCCGCCGGACGATGGCTATGGCTGCTCGTGTTCCTTGTACCGCTGACCTTGTTCGCCGGGCGGTTCTGCTGGTTCGGACCGACCGACGACGTCTATCACGGACTCGTCGACTTGCATCGCTTTCTGCCCGAACTGATCGTTGCCGCCGCGGCGGTCTCGATCTCCAACGTCCTGTTCCGAATCGTGCGCATTCGTGACCGCTTGAAGCTCCTGGCGGCGGTCGCGACCCAACCACCGCGAGCACTGCTGAGCGCGTTCGAGACTGAGGCCGGGCGTTTCGCGACCGCCGTTCCGCAACTGGCCTACGTCGAGGCGGAAACACCGTTTTGCTTTACCGATTTCAGTGTGCGGCATCCGAAGGTCTTTGTCTCTCGCGCTTTCATTGTGGACCTCAGCGAAGTTGAACTGCGTCTCGTCGCGCGGCATGAACTCGTCCATTTGCGGCATCGTCACCCGACGTGGAACTTTTTCTGGCATGTGACGTTTGCCGCGATGCTGCTTCCGGGCTTCGAGGCCCTCGAGCACGAGCTGCGGAATCGGCGTGAGCACAGCGCCAACGTGTTGGCGTCCGAGCTCGAGCCGCTTGCGTACGAACGGCTCCTCCTTCGCCGCGCGCGCGAACGGCGCTCATTCTGCTCCGATCCGGGACACGAGCGCCCGCGAAGGTCGATCGTGTCGATTGCCGGCGCGCCGGCCGCGTTCGTCGCTCTTTTCATCGCGCTCGGAATCTCGCATGCGGATTTCATGCACGAACTGCCGTATCTCGTCGCGCACCACTGCTGAAGCGCGGCGCCGCTTCCGCGCGAGCAGGAGCACTGCCGGCCCGGTATAACTACAGCCTGTAGTAGGTTGATGGCCGGTTGGCCGGGGAGTTCGATGGTCTTCGCCAACTTTGCCTTGCACCACGCACGGGGTCTGCTTGTCACGCTCGTCGTCTTGGTGGCGCTCGGGCTCATGTCTGTTTCCAAGCTGCCGATGTCGATCTACCCGCGCGTCTCCTTTGCGCGGGTCGTCGTCGTGGCTCAGAACGGGCAGATGCCCCCCGAGCAGGTCCAGCAGAACATCACGCGGCCGATCGAGCAAGCGGTTTCGACGATCATCGGCGTCAAGCTCGTGCAATCGAACTCGGCCCAAGGGTCGAGCCTGGTCTCGATCACGTTCGATCCGGCGACCGACATCAACGTCGACCTGCAACGCGTGAACTCCGCCGTCTCCGACGTGCGAGCGACGTTACCGCCGAACACCGACGTGCAGGCGCAGTACGTCAATCCGAACATCTTCCCAGTCCTGGGCTACACGATCAGCGTGCCCGGTAAGAGTACCGCCGCCGTTCATATCCTGGCCGAATATACGATCAAACCTGCGTTAACCGGCATCGAGGGTGTGGCGCAGATTCGCGTGGTCGGAGGGCTCCATCCCGAATACTGGGTCTCCGTCGATCCGCGCAACGCGGCCTCACGTGGCATCGCGATGGACAAGCTGGCGAACGCGATCGCGGCCAACAACACCGTAACGTCGGTCGGCCATTTCAACGGCTTCGATCAGAGTCAGATCGTGCTCGTCAGCGGGCGGCCGCAATCTCCCGAGGACGTCGCAAACATCGTCGTCGACACGCGCGACGGGACACCGATCACCGTCGGCGACGTGGCGACGGTGCACGACGCACTCGAACTGCGCACGTCGCTCGTGTCATCGGGCGGTCACGACACCGTGCTTCTCAACGTGTACGCGCAGCCCGGCGGAAACATCTCGCAGATCTACCGCGACGTCGACGCGGCGTTGCAGAAAGAGGCGCACACCCTCGGTCCCGGAACCGCGATCGTACCCTACTGGAATCAGGCGACGCTCGTGAACGACTCGGTAAGGAGTCTGCGCGATGCGATCCTCATCGGGACGCTCCTGTCGGTCGCGGTGATGTGGTTCTTTCTAGGATCCGTGCGCAGTACGCTCGTCGCCGCGACGGTCATCCCGCTGACGATCGCCATCGCGTTCTTTTTCATGCGGCTCTTCGGTCAAGGGCTCAACCTGATGACCCTCGGGGGTCTCGCGATCGGCGTCGGGCTCGTGATCGTCGACGCGATCTTCGTCGTCGAGAACATCTACCGCCACTTGCAGGAGGGAGCCGATCGCTTCGAGGCCGTGCGTCGCGGCATGGGCGAGATCGCTACGCCCATGATCGGGTCGACGATCACGACCGTCGTCGTCTTTGCGCCGATGGCCCTGTTGTCGGGCATAACCGGCGCATTCTTCATCGCACTCTCGGTGACGCTTGCGACAGCTTTGGCCTTATCGTTGTTCTTCGCGCTGACGATCACGCCGCTCTTGTCGGCGTATTTTTTGCGCGCGCCGCGCGTTCCGGGGTCCGACGCACGGCACCCCGGTGCGCGCACGATGAACTGGCTCTTAGCACGCTACGAGCCGGGGTTGCGTTGGATCTTGCGCCGGCCGGTCGTCGCTTTCGCTGCGGCGGGCGTCGTGCTTGCGCTGACGGTCGTCATCGGCAGCGGACTCGGGAGTGATTTCCTCCCCGAGATGGACGAGGGGGCCTTCGAGTTCAACTTCACAATGCCGCCCGGGAC
>JALYUD010000160.1 GCA_030853905.1 Vulcanimicrobiota bacterium | reverse complement strand
TAGCGGGACGTTGCACGGGCTCACGCGCGTGCGTGGGTTCACCCAGGATGATGCGCACCTGTTCTGCACGCAAGAACAGCTGCAAGGCGAGTTCGAGCAGACGGCCGACGAGGCAATCCGTTTGATCGGCGCGTTCGGCTTCGCACATGTCGAATACTTTCTCTCGACGCGCGAGGCAGCCGTCCGCGTCGCGAGCGACGAACTCGCGGAGGAAGCGATCCGCAGAGCGCTCGAGTCGCGCCAGCTTCCGTATCGGGTCGATGCCGGCGGCGGTGCCTTCTACGGCCCTAAGCTCGACGTCAACGTGCACGATGCAATCGGACGCACGTGGCAACTCGGCACGGTGCAGGTCGACTTCACCTTACCCGAACGATTCGATTTGACGTATCGCGGCGGCGACGGCGCGGACCACCGGCCGGTCATGATCCACCGCGCCCTCGCCGGCTCCCTCGAACGTTTTTTCGGCGTGCTGATCGAGCATTACGGCGGCGCGTTTCCCGTGTGGCTGGCGCCCGTTCAAGCGGTCGTGACGCCGATTTCCGAGCATCAGCTCGCTTATGCGACCGCCGTTCGCGATCGCTTACGAGGTGAGGGATTTCGGGCGGAGGTCGACGCATCGAATGAAAAACTCGGTTACAAGATCCGGCATTGGAAGACCCAGAAAATCCCCTACATTGTGGTGACCGGCAGAGCCGAAGCCGAAGCGGGAACCGTCGCTCCGAACGAGCGAGGCAGCGACGAGAAGCGGCCGCCGATCAGCGTCGACGCATTCGTCGACGAAGTACGCGACCGCATCATCCGCAAAGATTAGGACGGCGGTCTAAAAAAGACATTCGGGCGGTTGGCCGAAAAGGCGCGCATGAAGCGCATCCTCGGCACTGTACTGGTGATCTGCGCGCTAGGGCTTAGCTCGTCCGCGGGATATGGGGCCGCCGGCTCGACGGTACCGGCCTTCACCCGACTGGCGGCGCAGTTCATCAGCGATTCGGAGCGCCGCGATCCGCTGTTTGCCGATCAACTCGGCATCCACGCGTACGACGATTCGCTCGCCGATTATTCGCCGCGCGGGCAACGCGCACGCGTAACGTGGCTGCGCTCATGGCGTTCGCGCATCGCCGCGTCCGCTACGCGACTTTCGCGGAGCGACGCGGCCGACGCGAGGGCACTGCTCGACACGATCGATCTCGAACTGTTCGAAGACGCCACGGCAAAGCCGGCACAGCGCGATCCGACCTCTTACACCGGCGTGCTTGGGCAAGCGGTTTACACCCTCATCGGTCGCCATTACGCGCCGCCGAATGAACGGCTGCGGCACATTGCGCCGCGCCTGCGCCGCGTTGCCTCGATCGTCGCTGCGGCCGAGGCAATGCTGCGCCGTCCGCCGCGCGCCATGACCTTGCAAGCGCTCGACGAAAACGCCGGCAACATCGCCATGTACGGCAGCCTACCGAGTGAAGCGCAGAGCGCTTCAGCGCAGACGCACCGCGCGATCGCGGCCGCGCTCCCGGGGGCACTCGCCGCCCTGCACGGCTTCTCGCACTACTTGCAGGCCACGCTGCTGCCACGCTCTGACGGCAATCCGCGCGTCGGCGCACGCGTCTTCGATCGCGAACTGCAGCTCGCCGACGGCACGGACCAAACGCGCGCCGAACTCGTCGCCGATGCGCAGTCCGATTTTGAGCGCAACCGAGCGCAGATGTTGGCCCTCGCCATCCCCTTCGACCGCCGCTTCTTCCCGAGGCGCATCGCCGACGAGACGCGCTCCGATGCCGCGGATGTCGTCGTGCATCGCGTCCTCGAGCGCCTTGCCGACGATCATCCGAGCCGTTCGACGATCTTTTCGACCGCAAAAGGAGACGTCGAAGCAAACGAACGTTTTCTCGATGCTACGTCGGTCGTCGTGCTGCCGGTGCCGTCGACGCTTGAGGTCGTGCCAACGCCCGACTTCATGGCCGGCTTCGCGGGCGCGGCGCTCGACCCCGCGGGTCCGTACACCCCGCTTGCCGAGTCATACTTCTACATCGACAAGATCCCGCATACATGGAGCGCGGGACGCGTAGACTCGTACTTGCGCGACTTCAACGATTACGAGATGCAGATGCTCTCGTTTCACGAAGCCGTTCCGGGGCATTATGTGCAGTTCCGCTACAACGACCGCGTGCCGTCGCTCGTGCGCCGCGTGTTGCCGAACGGCTCGTTCGCCGAGGGCTGGGCGGTGTACGGGGAAGGGATGATGCTCGATGCGGGCTTCGGTGGAAATGACCCGGCACTGCGGCTCTTTCAACTGAAGTGGCGGCTGCGTGAAGAAGCGAACACGATGATTGACGCCGCTTTTCATACGGGCGACCTCAATGAAGGACGCTGCTTCGACCTACTGGAGCGCCAGGCGTATCAAGATCATTCCGAAGCGCTGACGAAGTGGCACCGCCTGCAACTCTCGCACGATCAACTCACTTCGTACTTCGTCGGTCTCGATGCGATTCGCCGCGCCGAGAGGGCCGAGCGGCGCAAACTCGGAACGGCGTTCGACATCGCCAAATTCAATGGGCAGCTGCTGAACCTCGGAAGCGTCGAACCGCGTTTCATCGGACGACTGATCGGCGCAGGCTCGGCGCCGTGACGCTTCCGCCGCTGATTGCGCGCGATCTGCTCTTCGGCAATCCCGAAAACGCCGCACCGCAAGTTTCACCCGATGCGACGATGCTTGCCTATCTGGCGCCGTGCGAAGGGCTGTTGAGCGTCTGGGTTCGCGGGCGCAATGAGGCGGAAGCGCGGCTCGTCGCGCACGATCCGGCGCGTCCGATCCATCGCATCTTCTGGCAAGGCGACAGCCGCCACATCCTCTATCTGCAAGATCGCGCGGGCAACGAGAACTATCATCTCTTCCGCGTCGACCTCGCCGGCGGAACGCCGCAGGAGCTGACTCCGGGCGAACGCGTCAAGGTCGAGATCCTCGACATCGACCCGCATTTCCCAAGCGACGTGCTGCTCGTTTCCAACGAACGTGACGAACGGCTCTTCGACGTCCACCGGCTCGATCTCGTGAACGGCACCGCACGGCTGGACACGGAGAACCCGGGCGACGTCAGCGGCTGGCTCGCCGACAACGATTTCATCATCCGTGCAGCGGTCGTGCAAAATCCCGACGGGTCGTCGCTGATTCGCGTCCGTGACGATGCGTCTTCGCCGTGGCGGACGCTCGATCGGTTCGCCTTTGAGGACGGCTTCGGCGGCCCCGTCGCTTTCTCGCCCGATAACCGAACGTTGTTTGCGATCACGGCAAAAGATGCTAATGCTGCTCGGCTGCTCGCCTACGATCTCGCGAGTGGCTCCGCCCGCGAAGTCGCCGCCGATGCGACCTACGACATCGCGAGCGCGTACGTCGATCCGGCGACGAAACGGCTCGTGGCTGTCGCGATCGCGCGCGACCGGCTCGAGTGGATCGTCCTCGATCCCGTATACGAAGGGGACTTCGCCGCACTGCGCGGGCTGCATGCCGGCGACGTGAGCATCGACGGAGCGAGTGCGGACGGCAATGCGCTCGTCGTGCACTATTCGAACGATACCGGCCCGACGCCGTACTACCTCTACGACCGCTCCGCGAAAAGCGGCACGTTGCTTTTCTACAGCCGTCCGGCACTGCTCGAGTACGCACTCGCGCCGATGCAGCCGATCGTCGTGCCCGCGCGCGACGGTCTCGACTTGCACGGGTATCTGACGCTTCCCGTCGGTCTCGAGCCGCGCGGGCTGCCGACCGTCATGGTCGTGCACGGCGGCCCATGGCACCGTGACCGCTTCGGCTACGATCCGTTCGCTCAATGGCTGGCCAATCGCGGATATGCCGTCGTCCAGGTCAACTTTCGCGGCTCGACAGGTTACGGCAAAGCATTCCTCAACGCCGGCAACCGCGAGTGGGCAGGCGCCATGCGCACCGATCTCCTCGATGCGCGCGACTGGCTGATCGAGCGCGGCATCGCGGATCCCGGCCGTTTCGCCATATTCGGCGGGAGTTACGGTGGATACGCCGTCCTCGCCGCGCTGACGTTCACGCCGAACGCTTTCAGTTGCGGCATCGATGTCGTGGGACCCTCGAACCTCGCCACCTTGCTCGGCTCGATTCCGCCGTATTGGGAGACGTTGCGCGCGACCTTCACCAAGCGTATGGGCGAGGATGAGGCTTTTTTGCGGGAGCAGTCCCCGCTCTTTCGCGCGGCCGACATCCGCGTGCCGCTGCTGATCGCGCAAGGCGCAAACGATCCACGCGTCAAGCAACAGGAGAGCGAACAGATCGTTGCCGCCATGCGCACGAACGGCGTGCCGGTCACCTACATTCTCTTCGAAGACGAAGGCCACGGCTTCGTCAATCCCTCCAACAACAAACGCTTCACCGCCGCCGCTGAAGCATTCCTAGGCCGCACCCTCGGCGGCCGCGTCGAACCCGCTCACCCCGGCGAAGAAATCGAACCGTACGTGCGGTGACCCCGCCCTCGCCGTCTTGCGATGTTCGTGATACGATACGCCCGTGAATGACCAGTTCGCGGGATGACAACCGATCCGCTACGTCGAGGCGACACCGTTCGGACGCGACATTCTTCGCGACGGAATCACGGTCTATGCACGTCCCGCTCGATGAGCGCCTAACAACGCCGAACGATATACACACGACGGATGTTCGGTCACACGCTCCTACGCATTATTGAAATCGTCGTCGGCATTCTGATCGTCGTGGCGGTGCTGAACGATGTGTTTCAGTCGGTCATCGTTCCTCGCGCCGTGGGGCGGCGTTTCCGCGTCAGCGCCAACGTTTCGATCCATTCGTGGCGGTTCTGGCGCTGGTACGCGCTGCGGATTGACGATACCGAACGCCGCGAGAACTTTTTGGGGACGTACGCTCCGTTAATCCTGGTCGTGTTCCTGATCGTTTGGGTCGCGGGGCTCACCTTCGGGTACGGCATCATCTTTTACGCGCTTCGTGCCGACGTGCGGCCGCAGCCGGACCTGGGCTCGGCGATGTACTTTGCGGGCACGTCGCTTTTGACGATCGGCTACGGCGACTTTGCCGCAACCAGCGGCGCGACGCGTTTCTTGGCGCTGGCTGCGGGCGCGTCGGGTTTGGGCACCGTCGCCGTCACGACGGCATTCTTGTTCTCGGTCTTCGGCGCATTCGGACGACGCGAAGTGTTCGTCGTCAGCTTCGGAGCGCGCGCCGGGGCGCCGCCTTCAGGCGTCACGTTGCTCGAGACGTACGCAACACTCGGCATGCGCGCCGACCTGTCGACGATCTTCGAAGAGGGTCAGCGCTGGGCCGCCGACGTGCTCGAGAGCCACCTCGCGTTTCCGATCCTCGCGTACTTCCGATCGTCGCACGATTACGAATCGTGGGTCGGCGCGCTCGGCGCGCTGCTGGACGCGTCGACGCTCGTGTTGACGACCGTTCGTGAGAGATCGTTCGGACACGCGCGGCTCATGAATGATATGGGGCGGCATCTGACCCACGATCTCGTCGGCTATTTCGGGCTTCGTGTCCACGATGCCGTCGGCGTCGAACGCAGCGAGTTCGAGGCAGCCCGCGAGCGATTACGCCAGGCCGGCTTCGATGTCGTCGATGCGGACACAGCGTGGGCGGCGTTTTCGCGACTGCGCCGCTTTTACGCCGCGCCGCTCGATGCGATGGCGCGCTACTGGCGCATTCCGCCGGCGCAATGGGTCGGCGACCGTTCGCTGCTGCCGCTACGCCACGGCAACGAAACCGTTCCGCAAGAGCTGCGCGACGAAATCTCGACCCCGACACCCTGAAGCCGCGGTCTTCACTCCTCGTCGCTTGCGCAGTCCAATGGCTTGGGCGATTCACTCTGCACAAGTGGGGCGGAACCCGAACGGCGCAAGGTTGTGTCCGCGGCGGCGACGTCGCGTGCAAAGAACGCCGTCACGGCGCGCATTTGCGCCCGGTAATCTGCATCGATGCGCGCCGCGAGGTCGAGCGTCGCGGCCGTCGGCGGGCCACTACCGGCCCGGGACCCGACGAGGGCTTGGAGATTTTCGCGCAGTTCGCCGGGCCGCTGTATCGAATCTTCGTCGTTCTGGTAATCGGCGGTCAGTTGACCGCGTAGAGCGCGGGCGCGCTGGGCGAGCGTTCCGAGACCGTGCTGCTGCGCCGAGGCGGCGACGGCGTCGAGGCGGTTGAGCGCGGCATCCACGGCCGAAAACTTCGCTTCCTCCGCAGCGACGAAGCGGTGCGCAGCTTCGTAGTCGGTGTGCGTGAACGCGACCCGCGGATCGGGACGGACGTCGACGAGTTGGCGCAACGTGCGACCGGCGAGCGACATTTGGACCGTGTAGCGTCCGGGGACGACGAGCGGACCGGTCCGCGGCCCCTTATAGGCTTCGCGAGCAGCGCCGTTCCAGCGAACGGGTCCGTCGCTGCGTAGATCCCAGACGACGCGGTTGAGGCCGGCATCGTTCGTCACGAACGGCATTGGTTTCTGGTCGACGCAGCGCTCGCCCGTGATCGTACGAACGAGTCGATGCTGTGTATCGTAGATGAGGACGTCGGGCGGGGCGGCTGCCGGCGTCGCTTGGTAATACGTGAGTAGCGCGCCGCTCGGCGGATTTTTCCCGTAGTATCTGGTGTACGGATCTTCTTCGTTATCGTGCAGCGAGAACTCGTACGCCGGGCGTGGCGCAAACAGCATTGTGCCGGCACTCTGTGCGGCGCCTAAATGCTGCACCGCCGTCAAATCGTCGAAGATGTAGACGGAGCGTCCGTGCGTCGCGACGATGAGGTCGTTCGCGCGCGGCTGCACGCGGATATCGTACACGGCCGCGGGGGGCATGTTCAGATTGAAGGGGCGCCAGTGCGCGCCACCGTCGTACGAGGCGTCGATGCCGTTCTCGACGCCGATGTAGACGAGATTCGGATCGACCGTGTCGGGACGGATCGCGCGCGCTTCTTCATTCGGCGGCAGGCCCGCGTCGATCGCACGCCAGGTCGCGCCGAAGTCGTGCGTCACGAATGCGTAGGGCCGCCG
>JALYUD010000152.1 GCA_030853905.1 Vulcanimicrobiota bacterium | reverse complement strand
CATCTCTTCGCGCCGCCGCTGACGTACCGCGTGCGGCGCGATACGAACACCGACACGCCGCTGCCGCCCGAAGAACCCGCCGGCGAAAACCCGCCCGACGGCGCGATCATCGATTACGCGCTCGGCGGTGATGCGAACGCTCCGTTGACGATCGCGATCGACGACGCCGCGGGGCGGCGCATCCGCTCCTATGCGAGCACCGACGCACCACAGCCGATCGACCCGGAGATCGACGTCCCGACGTACTGGCTGCGCCCCACGCCGATCCCGCGAACCGGCCCGGGCGAACATCGTTTTATGTGGGACCTGCGCGAGCCGCCGCCCAGTTCGGTCGTGCACGGCTATCCGATCGCGGCGATCATCCACGCGACACCGCGCGCGCCGCAGGGCGTGCTCGTGCCGCCCGGCCGCTACGTCGTCCGCCTGACCGTCGCGGGGCGCACCTACACGCAACCGCTGCGAATCGTGATGGACCCTCGCGTCAGCGCTTCCACCGCCGCGCTACGCGAACAATATACGCTCGCTTCGCAGATCGTTACGGCGATGAACCATTCCTACGCCGCAATGGCAAACGCGAACGCACGGAAGGACACCGCCGCAGCAAAGCGCTACGCGCGTCTCAACACCGCTCTCGCTGCGTTGCTCGAGGTCGTCGACGGCGCCGACGCCGCCCCGACCGTTCAAGCCCGCGCCACCGTCGCGCACCTCATCCACGATCTCGCGCTCGGAGGCCGCTCGTCCCTCGACGTTGGCGGCAGCGACGAACCCTAGGAACGTGTCGGGCTCCGACTTCCGCCAACGGGTGCGGCGAAAGGCGACCCTAGCAAAATCGGCGCCGCCACTACACTTCTGTTCAAAGAGGCAAATTCGTGCAGAGAATCTCCGCGCTAGTTCTGGGCGCGTTCCTGGCCTCGTGGCCGCTAGCGACTTCCGCCGCCACGAGCCCGACGCAGACATTGATGAGCAAGCTCGAGTGGCGCAGCATCGGACCGTTCCTCGGCGGCCGCGTGGTCGCCGTCGCCGGCGTTCCGAGCGATCCCGACTTGTTTTATTTCGGCGGCGTCCAAGGCGGCGTGTGGCGCAGCACCGACTACGGCAACGAGTGGGTCAACATCAGCGACGGCAAAATCCCGCTCACGGCGCAAACGATCGGTGCGCTTGCCGTTGCGCCATCGAACCCGAAGGTGATCTATGCCGGCAGCGGCGAGCGCGACATCCGCAGCGACGTCGCCACGGGCGACGGCATTTACAAGACGACGAATGCCGGTAAAACGTGGACCTACGCAGGCTTACGCGAGACGCACACGACGACCGGTCTCGTCGTCCACCCGACGAATCCCGACATCGTCTACGCGGCGTCCATGGGCCACGTCTTCAAGAGCAATCCCGAGCGAGGCGTCTTCAAGACGACCGACGGTGGTAAAACGTGGAAGAATATCCTGTTCGTCGACAACGGGACCGGGGCGATTGACCTCGTTATGGACCCCACCAACCCGAACGTTCTCTACGCGTCGATGTGGCAGGCGCAGCGCGTGCCGTGGAAGCTGACCAGCGGCGGTCCCGGCA
The DNA here is from genome assembly GCA_030853905.1 of Vulcanimicrobiota bacterium. Taxonomy (GTDB): domain Bacteria; phylum Vulcanimicrobiota; class Vulcanimicrobiia; order Vulcanimicrobiales; family Vulcanimicrobiaceae; genus Nyctobacter. The sequence continues at coordinate 5,221 of JALYUD010000152.1, read as the reverse complement.
GCGGACTCTTCAAGACGACCGACGGCGGGCTGCATTGGGTGAACCTCTCCAAAAATCCGGGTTTCGCGACGGGGATTCTCGGCCGGATCGGGGTCGCGATTGCAGCGAGCAATCCGCGCATCGTGTATGCCATCGTGCAGGCGCACGACGGCGGCGTATTCCGCTCAAATGACGCGGGGGCGACGTGGAAAGCGGTCAACAACCAGATGAAGCTGCGGCAGCGCGCCTTTTACTACATGAGCATCTTCGTCGATCCCAAGAACGCCCAAACGGCCTACGCGCCCCAAGTGGACGACCTCTTCAAGACGACCGACGGCGGAGTGACGTGGAAGCCGTTCTTCCCGAAAACCAACCACGGCGACCATCACATCCTGTGGATCAACCCGCATAATCCCAAGATCATGCTCGAAGGCGATGACGGCGGCGCGGTCGTGTCGAGCGACGGCGGCAAGAGTTGGAGCAGCGAGCTCAACCAGCCGACGGGCCAGTTCTATCACATCGCGCTCGACGGGCAGTTTCCGTTCCACGTGTATGGGGCGTCGCAAGACGAGGGGTCGTTCGAAGGACCGAGCGCGAGCCCGAACGGTTTTATCGCGTGGGGCGATTGGCATGGCGTGGCTTCGGGCGAAAGCACGTTCGTCGCCCCCCAACCGGGCGATCCGGAAGTGACCTACGGCAGCGCCTACTACAGCGCGCTCTTTCGCCAAGACAACACGGTCGGGCAAGACGAAAACGTCAGCCCGTGGGCAACGTATCTCGGCGGCGCGTCGTCGGGGGAACTGCGCTATCGGTTCGGTTGGACCCATCCGATCTTGTTCTCGCCGGCGAAGGGGAGCGAGCTTCTCGTCGCCGCGCAAGACGTGTTCTCGAGCATCGACCACGGAGCGACGTGGAAGATCATCAGCCCGGACCTGACCCGTAACGACAAGAGCACCGAAGGGCCGACGGGCGGCCCGATCGACCTCGACCAAACCGGAGCGGAAACGTTTCCCGACATCTCATCGCTCGCCGCGTCGCCGCTGAACGGCGACGAACTGTGGGCGGGGTCCGCCGACGGTCTCGTTCACGTAACGACCGACCACGGCGCGCACTGGAAGCTCGTCACTCCGCCCGAGCTCCCGCAGTGGGCGCGAATCACATCGATCGAGCCGTCGCATAGCACGCCCGGTACGGCGTATCTGACGGCCTCGCGCTACATGTGGGACGACTTCCATCCGTACGCGTATCAGACCGCCGATTTCGGCGCGCATTGGAGCGCGCTCGGGACGGGACTGCCCGGCGATCAGTACGTTTTCGCCGTTCGGCAGGACCCGCGGGAACCGCGACTCCTCTTCGCCGGTACGCGAAGCACCGTCTACGTCAGCCTCGACGGGGGCGGCAACTGGCAACCGCTCACGCTCAATCTTCCAGGCGTGCAAGTGCGCGACATTGCGATCGACGCGCGGCAAGGTCAGGTTGCGATCGCAACCCATGGGCGTGCGTTCTGGATTCTCGACAACCTCGCACTGCTCGAACAGCTGGCCCGCGAGCCGCAGCCGGGCGCGGCCGACGCGCACCTGTTCGCGCCTGAGGTGGCGTGGCTTTCGCATGCGTATGGCGCGGCCGCGGATTTGCCGCCGGCGACGGGCAAGAATCCCGAGTTCGGAGCGACGGTCTTTTTTAACTTGCCCCCCGGATACGATGGTAAGACGCGCGTGTCGCTCTCATTCGAAGACGCACACGGCGCGACGCTGCGCAGCTTCGACCTCCACCTCAAGAAGAAACACGAAAAGAAGCTTGCTCCGGAACTGCGCTCCGAGTTGGAAGCGATTCCGAAGCGTGCGCTCGATCTCTCCGAACTGACGGGCGTTCAGCCTGGTATGAATCGTTTCGTCTGGGACCTGCGCTCCGCGCCCGCGACGGAAATCATCGGTTATCGCGAGCCGACCGCTTTGGACTTCAGCGCCGCCGTCGATGGGCCGACGGTCGTTCCCGGCGCCTACACCGCCACCTTGCGATACGGCGACACGACGGTGACCACGCCGCTGCAAGTTCAACTCGATCCACGACTGCACCCCGCTGCGGGAGACCTCGACGCGCGCTTCGCGCTTGAGAAGCGGATACACGATGTGCTGGACGGATTCAACACCACGATCAACGCCGCGCGCTCTGCTGAAACCAAGCTTCCTGCGGAGAAACGCGCGCAGCTCGAGAGCGCCATCGTCGATCTCGTGCAGTTCAACATCCACTCGACCGAAGGCGACGTTCTCCACGAAACAAAACTGCGCGCGCATCTGGCTTTCCTGGCCAATGAACTGGAGATGGCCTATGAAAAACCGACGGCTGCGGAATACGCGACCTTCGACGAGTTGAGCGCGCAGGCCGACGCCGGCGAAAAACGCCTCCTCGGGCTCATGTCACAGCGTTGATTTGAGATGCCGAAAAGCGTCGACATGCGTGGGCGATGACGGGCTCGAACCGCCGACCATCACCGTGTAAAGGTGCCGCTCTCCCAACTGAGCTAATCGCCCGCACGCGCGTGTCAGGCTGTTCGCCGAAGCATGTCTCGGTTCCCCAGCGCGAGTCGGGGCGCCACCGGCGGGAGCCGGCAGCCGGGACGTACGCTTGATGCGCTTCAGGAAGGGTGGCTGCGCGACGACAATACGAGCGATGCCGTTACGTTTCGTCCGCCGGGTTGCCATCGCACTATGCTGCTCCTGGGCCGGCGCGTTTGCGCAGCCGGGGATTGCGGCCGTTCGTCCCGTACATCAGGCCGCACCGGCGTGGCTCGTTCCACGCGCCGGGACGCTCGTGCGGGTCGATGGCGCGCCCTGGTTCGACAGCGACGAGCCCGAGGCGGCACTGACCATGAGCCCTGGCTCACTCCGCCGCGACTTCTCCGAAGACGGCACCCGTCCCGACGACGTCGTGTACGAACCCGTCGGCGTGCGCGCTCGCATCGCGCGCGTGTTGCACGACGGAATCGTGCTGCTGCACGGCACCGACCGCCGGTGGAGCGGCTTTGCGCCGCTGGATCGTCTCGTGCCCGAAGTCCCGCGCGGAACCCGCCTCGTCGTCGCCGGCGGTTTCGGCGGCTTCGCCGATTTCTACCCGACGTTGCGTACGCCCGAACAGTCCGCTGCGCGCATCACGACGGGCACGAGCGTCGTCGCGCTTACGAGCGGTGTCGCGCCGGAGGATCCGGGCAGCGCCAATCGCGTGCGCTTGGAGGTCCGCGTTCTAACCGGCGTGTGGCACGGCAGCACAGGATGGCTCGAGGTTCCGTACACCGGCCTGCGTCAACGCAACGTCGCGCGTAATGCAACGACCGCCGAACGCGCGTGTTCGTGCCGCCTCTTATCCTTCAGCACGCCGCCGTAGGCTCGCACCGCGCATCGCGTCCCAAAGCGCAATCGTTTCTCCGCGTCCAACGATTTGCAGCCGAAACGTGAGCCCGGCACTACTTATCACGGCTCAAGGGTCACCCGAACGCGCAGGTAAAGGGAAGATCATGCAGCGCCGTTTCGTACCGAAAGTCGCCGATGGCTGGGAAGGTGTCGAACGCGAAGGTTATGTGCCCGGTGCAACGACCGCCGTCGTTCGACATACTCTCGTCGGCGGCCGCAAGCTCTCGGACGCCGATCCCGGACCGCGGAACGAAGTGCGGTATTTCAGCGTGCCTTCGGGCGCGGCGACACGGCTAGAAAAGCACGAGCACGAGCACTTCGTGATCGTCGGCGAGGGGATCGGCCACGCAATCGTCGGGGATCAGGTTCGCGAAGTACGCGAGCATGACGTCGTGTATGTTCCACCGATGGAACCGCATCAGTTCGTCAATCAGGGCGACGAACCGTTCGGCTTTTTTTGCATCGTCCCGGCACTGCGCGACTTCTCGCAGCGGCTCTCAGACGCCGAGACCGAGCATTTGCAAAATACGGCGGCTGGCTCCCACATCGATCCCGACGGCGCGCCGCCGCGCGCGCGGTGACACCTTGGCTGGCAACAGCTGCCTTGCTGACCCGGCGATGTCCGTCGGCGGCTCTTGGCGAGACGCAATCGTTTTGAACCAAGCCGGATACGCCTAGATGATCGCGAGATTAGTCCATGCTCGGATTGCCGTTAGGCGACAACATTCGGTGCGAGCTGTGCCGGCTTGCCGGTCGCAGCGGCTAGCGACTCAAATCCAACCGTTCCGTTTACCAGGTCACGCAGGACAACATAAGCAGTATCCGACTTCATTAACGCTGACACGTTTCTGCCGCATAGGTCACCCACGCTCCATTTTCGCGCTTCTCGAACCGTCGCACGAACGCACGCTGGCCTAGCGTCGCATAGGTCATCTTCACGGGCACGCGTTCGCCACGGTCCTCGATGCTGCCGTTGAAAACCCACGTCGGCCCAAGCCACCGGCCGGCGGTGCCGACGTACGCGCCGCCCTGCGTTACGTTGGACCACGTGCCGTTCGCGCCGCGGAAGCGGTAGGTTTCGTCGATGTTATAATCGCGATCGCCGATACGCAGGACGTTGTGTAAGGAGATCGCGCCATCGGGCTGCTGCACGAAGGTGTGCGTCGCGCTGAGGCCGCCGAACGTGCGACACGACCACACGCCGACGAGCGACGAAGCACGGTCGCTAGGCGTCCCGGTTATGACGCGCGGCGCGGGAAGTCCGAGCGCGACGCGACTCGCTGCTTTGTGAGATCCCGGCCTTGGACTCGTTGCTGGAGCACTGCGCACTGTGGAGTGCGTCCGCGGGAGCTGCGGCCCCCGTGGTGCGTGCGGCGTCTGAGTCGCCGCCGGTTTACGTGACATCTGTGACGTCCGTGTTGTCGGCGCGGTCCGTGGCGTCTGCGGCGCCTGTATTGCCGCGGACGCCCGTAAGGTCTGCGGCATCATCGGCGGTGGACGCGGAGGCTGCGTCGCCCGTCTTGTCGACGGTATCCGTGGCGTCTGCGGCGCCCGAATCGTCGGCGGTGTCCGTGGCGTCTGTGGCCTCCGTGTCGTCGGCGGTATCCCTGCAGGGTGCGGCGTCCGTGTCGCCGGTGACGGTACCGCCGATGACTGTGCGCTTTGCGCAGTCAACGCAACGTGCTTCGGCGGAATGGTCGCGGGCGCACGCCGTACGGCGATAGCTGGAACGAAGTGCGCTCGTGCCGGCAAAGTCCGGCGGCATACGAAGGCGCCGTCGGCTTGCCAAACGCTGTTCTCTTCGGACTGATGTTCGCGCCGATACACATCCGGGC
>JALYUD010000133.1 GCA_030853905.1 Vulcanimicrobiota bacterium | reverse complement strand
GTTCCGACGATCCAGTCGAGCAACGTTCGTTCGACGTTCGCGAACAGGTGCGCGAGCGGCGGCAGCGGCGAGGCCGCGAGTTCGGCGAAACCGCCCAGCATCGCCACGCCGACGACCGGAACGACGGCGGCGTTGGCCAGCGGCGCGTACGGAGCGATCACCAAGAACGCGAAGGCGGTCAGCGGCCACGTGCCCAGTTGAGCCGCGCAGGCAACGCCGGCGAGCTCGGCGGCTGCTGCGGGCGCCCCGAGCTTGGAAAACCCGCCGGCGAGCGGGCGCGCGAATGCGAAGATCGCCGCCACGCATGAGAATGACAAGGCGAACGAGAGTGAGTCGACCGAGGCCGGACGCAGCGCGGCGACGACGACCGCCGCGAGTGCGAGCGCGTTCCAGGAATACGCGTCGCGTCCGGCGGCGCGCGCGAGCAGCGCGAAGGAGAGCATCGTCGCGGCGCGCAGCGAGGGAAGATGCGCACCGCTGAAGGCGGCGTACGCCCACACGATGCCGATCGTTGTCAGCGACCCGCCGATACGTCCGACGCCGAACGTGCGCAGCAAGGCGAGGGCGAGTACGGCGACGACGCCGAGATGCAAGCCGGCCGTCACCAAGACGTGCACGGTGCCGGTGTCTTGGAATTCGCTGCGCAGTTCGGGCGGCAGCGCGCCGCGCTCGCCCCACAGCGCGCCAGCGAGAATCGTCGCGTCGGGTTCGCCGAGATCGTCGTGCAGGCGCCCCGACGCCCACGCACGCAAACGCGGCAACCACAAGGTCGCATCGCGCGTGTCGACCGGCACCGCAGCGAGCAGGTACGCGCGCGCGACGTGCCAGGTGACGCCGTGTTCGGCTTCGAGCGCACGCGACGACGGTTCGCCGGGATTGCGCGCCTCGTCGAACGGTTCTCGTTTGCCGCGCAGCAGCAGACGCGTCCCGATCGGCGCGGCCGGTCCGGGCAACGATGCGGTGCCGACGGTTTCGTCGTCGAAGCGTAGGGTCGCGTCGTAGCGATCGTCGCCGCGGGCAGTCGCCGCGAGCAGCGTGGCGTGCAACCGCGTCGTGTGCGGATCGCCGAGTGCCGGCAGCGGATACGCGAGCAGCCGCGCGTCGAGCAGCCCGAGTGCAAGCGCCACGCCTGCCACCAGCGCGCGACCTCGGACACGTGTCGGGAGAGAAGGCAGCCCAAGGGCGCTCACGCAGCCGAGGGTGAGCAGTGCGGCGCCGTAACCATGCAGCTCGCCTGCGATTCCGATCAGAAACGCAAGTGCAAGCGGAGCGAGATGCGCGCGCCCCACATCGGATCATCGCGACGGCGTGAAGCAACGGCAATATCTGCCCGAACAGAACACGGAATGCCGTGCCGCACTGCACGGTGCCATGACATTGTCCCAAGCTCGACACTCTCGTTCGGCGCTTCCGACCGCCGGGGGTGCTCGGCCAAAATCGAAGGCCATGGGACGAGGTGCGGGCCCTCGACCTGCCGATAACCGCGACGACGGCCCGTATCGCCGAACTCATTCGGCTGCATCGCACCGCTCGGGTCCTCAGTTTGGCCGTCCATTCGTTCGGGCGGCGGTATCGCAGCCGATAAGGAGCTTCATGCGCATCATCGTTACCGGCGGGGCCGGGTTCATCGGGTCGCACGTCGTCGACGCGTACGTGGAGCGTGGCCACGAAGTCCTCGTCGTCGACAATTTGTGGTCGCATGGCGGCGGCCGGCGCGAGAACGTCAATCCCCGCGCGACCTTCGTGGAAGCCGATATCCGTGACGACGCGCTGGCGCGGCTATTCACGGACTTCCGGCCCGACATCGTCAGCCATCACGCCGCTCAGCACAGCGTCGCCATCAGCACCCGCGATCCGGTGTTCGACGCGCAAGTCAACGTGCTCGGCCTGCTCAACGTTCTCGAACAGAGCGTCAAGAATGGAACGAAAAAGGTGATCTTCGCTTCGAGCGGGGCGACCTTCGGTGAGCCCGAACAGCTGCCGGTCGACGAGCAAACGCCGCAGCGGCCCGAGTCGCCGTACGCGATCACCAAGATGGTCGCCGAGCACTACTTGCGCTTTTACCGCAGCGAACACGATCTCGATTTTACAGCGCTGCGTTACGGCAACGTGTACGGGCCGCGCCAAGATCCGAACGGCGAGGCGGGCGTCGTGGCGATCTTCATCGGGCGTTTCCTCGCGCGCGAAGGCGTCAAGATCTACTGGGACGGCGAACAGACCCGCGATTACATCTACGTCGGAGACGTCGTGGCAGCCAACGTGCAGGCGCTCGAGCGTGGCAGCGCCGGCTGCTATTGCATCGGTACCGGAAAGAAGACGAGCGTCAATGCGATCTATCAGGCGCTCGTCCGGGTGACCGGGTTCGAAGCGCCGGTCGAGCGTTTGCCGCGCCGGCCCGGTGACGTGCGGGACGCGCAATTTGATTCATCTCTCGCCCGGCGAGAACTCGATTGGCGCTCGCACGTCGACCTGATCGAGGGGATGCGGCGCACCTATGACTTCTTTCGCGAAAAGCAGCTCGCGTGACGCCGGGGACCGGATTCGGTCGCGCACGAAGCCTCGCATAATGGCAGCAACGTTCCTCGATCTCGGCGGACGCGTCAGCGTCGTCACCGGCGGTGCGCGCGGTATTGGAGCCGCGACGGCGCTCGAGCTTGCGCGCGCCGGCTCCGCGGTCGCGCTGTTCGACCTCGACGGTGATGAAGCGAGTCAAGCGGCAGCTACCATCGAAAGCGAGACGGGAGTCAAAGCACGCGGCTATGCTACCGACGTCCGCAAGCCGGAGATTATCGAGCGCATGTGCGACGCCGTCGCGCTCGAATTCGGATCGATCGATCATCTGATCAACAATGCGGGCATCCAGCATATCGCGCCGCTGGCGGAGTTTCCGAACGATGCGTGGGACGAAGTGATGGGCGTTAACCTCGACGGCGTATTCTACGCGACCAAGGCCGTCTGGCCGCATATGCTCATACGCAATCGCGGCCGCATCATCAACATGGCGAGCGCCCACGGGCTGGTCGCCTCGCCGTACAAACCCGCGTACGTCGCCGCCAAGCACGCCGTCGTCGGCTTGACGCGTGCGGCCGCCCTCGAAGGGGCGTCCGTCGGCATTACGGTCAATGCCGTGTGCCCCGGCGCCGTGCTGACCGACCTCGTGCGCGAACAAGGCCCGTACCTCGCGCAGCGCTACGGGAACGACATCAGTGAAGAAGAGGCCCTCGAGCGCGCCTTCCTCGATGCCATGCCGAGCCGAACGTTCATCGACGAGCAAGAAGTCGGCCAGCTCTGCGCCTTCCTCTGCTCCGATGCCGCACGCTCGATCACCGGCGCCCCCATCCCGATCGACGGCGGCTGGACGGCTCACTAAACTAAAAAACGCAACGACGGCGGATCGGCGGACGGCCGAACGCAACAGATTCGGGCGTTGTCAACCCGTAGCAGCACCCTGCTAGGCCGCAACGAAGTTGACGAGCTTGTCCGGGACGTAGATTCGCCTGCGGATCTCCTTGCCGGCAAGGTGGCTCGCGACGTTGGGATCGGCGAGGGCTACGGTGAACGCATCGTGTTCGGCGATGCCCGGTGGGGCCGAGAGACGCGCGCGTATCTTGCCGTTCACCTGCACGACGAGTTCGATCGCGTCGACGGTGAGCGCGGCCGGATCGTAGGGCAGCCGGCGTTCGCGGTGCACGGAGCGCTCGAAGCCCATGCCGCGCCACAACTCCTCCGCGATGTGCGGAGCAAACGGTGCGAGCACGAGCGGCAGTGCACGAACGGTGTACAGTAACGCGGGGTCATTTGCCGCCGACGGGTCGAGCGCAAGCTTCGTCAGGGCGTTGACGAGTTCGTCGAGACGGGCCAAGGTCGTGTTGTAATGAAAGCGGCCGGTGGCAGTTTCTTCTTCGCCTGACCGCAGCGCCGCATGCAGCGCGCGCACGGCTTCGTCTTGTACGGCACCGCGTCGCAACGGGAGCGCGTCGAGCGGCACATCTTTGGCGGCGGCGAGAAACGGTTCGCACGCGCGCCACACGCGGTCGAGAAACCGCACGCGGCCGCCGATGCCCTCGTCGGTCCACTCCATCGTGTCTTCGGGAGGCGTTGCTTTGAGCAGAAAGAGGCGCATCGCATCGACGCCGTTGCGCTCGGCCGTTTCGTCGATCCCGACGACGTTGCCGCGGCTTTTCGACATCTTCTCGCCGTTGAACAGCACCATGCCCTGATTGAAGAGTCGCTCGAACGGCTCCGCCGGACCGTGCAGCCAGCCTTTATCGTGGAAGTATTTGTAAAAAAACCGCGCATACAGCAAGTGCAGCACCGCATGCTCCGCGCCGCCGACGTACTGATCGACATTGAGCCACGGGTCGACGCGCGACCCCTCGAACGCCGCGGCGGTGTCGTGCGGGTCGAGATAGCGCACGTAGTACCACGAAGATTCGAAGAACGTGTCCATCGTGTCGCTTTCGCGCCGGGCCGGGCCGCCGCAGCGCGGACACGTCGTCTGCATGAACGCCGCGTCGCGCGCCAGCGGAGAACCTTCGCCGGCGCTCGGAACTTGCGCCGGCAAAACGACCGGCAGGTCGTCGTCGGGTACGGGCTGTTCGCCGTGCTGCGGACAGTAGACGATCGGAATCGGCGTGCCCCAATAGCGTTGTCGCGACACGAGCCAATCACGGACGCGATAATTGACCGTCCGCGAGCCGTGCCCGAGCGCGAGCAGGCGCTCTGCGATTGCCTCCCGGGCGCGCACCGAGTTCATCTCGGTGAAGTCGCCGCTGGCGAGCAGACGGCCGTCGTCGCAAAACGCAGCCGACGGCGGCTCGTGCTGCGCGCAATGCGGGTCTTCGATGACGCGCACAATCGGTAATCCCGCCGCGCGCGCGAATTCAAAATCGCGTTCATCGTGGCCCGGCACGCCCATCACGGCGCCCGAGCCGTACTCGGCGAGCACATAGTTCGTGACCCAGATTGGTATCCGTTCGCCCGAAAGCGGATTACGCGCGTAGCCACCGGTGAAAGCGCCGCGCTTGGGCATCAAGCTCGTGCGTTCCAGTTCCGATTGGTTCTTGACGCCGGCGGCGAAGGTCGCGATCGCATCGGCATGCTCGGGATGCTGCAGAGAAAGCTTGGCGATCAGCGGATGTTCGGGGGCGAGCGCGAGGTACGTTACGCCGAAGAGCGTGTCGACGCGCGTCGTGTATACGGAAATATTCTCCGGCAGCCCCTCGACGTCGAAGTGAACCGTTACGCCCTCGCTGCGGCCGATCCAATTGCGCTGCATCGTCCGGATCGTTTCAGGCCATCCGACGAGCGAATCGATGTCCGCGAGCAGACGGTCGGCGTAGGCGGTGATCTTCAGGAACCATTGCGAGAGCAGGCGGCGCTCGACGAGCGAACCGCAGCGCCAACAGCGACCGTTTTCGACCTGCTCGTTGGCGAGCACGGTCCGGTCGTGCGGGCACCAGTTGACGGGCGCTTCTCGCTTGTAGGCAAGCCCATCCTCGTAGAGGCGCAAGAACAGCCATTGATTCCAGCGGTAATAATTCGGATCGCACGTGACGATTTCGCGGGACCAGTCGTAACCGGTTCCCATCAGCCGCAACTGACGCTGCATGTTGGCGATGTTACGGCGCGTCCACAGGGCCGGATCGATGCCGCGTTCGATTGCGGCGTTTTCCGCGGGCAAGCCGAACGCATCGAAGCCCATCGGATGCAGGACGTTATAGCCTTGCATGCGCTTCATCCGAGCGATCGCGTCGCCGAACGTGTAGTTCTTCGCGTGACCGACGTGCAGATCGCCCGATGGGTACGGCAGCATCTCGAGCACGTAGTATTTTTCGCGCGGGTCATCGTCGCACGTTCGGTAGAGCCCTTCGCGTTCCCACGCTCCCTGCCAGCGCGCTTCGCTGGCGCGAAAGTCGTACGTCCGCGGGCCACGTTCGTCGAGCATCCGCCATCAGTTCGCGTGACGCCCGGTCGCACGCCTTTGAAACGCTGCATGCGGCGAGCACCGTCGTCGTGCCGTCGGCACGGTGAGGAAGAACACCGGGTTCCGCGAGCGCTTGAGCGTGATCGCAGACGCTGTAGAAGACTTGCCACGGCATGCCGGCGACGTGATAGAGAAGGCATGGAACTGCGTAAGCCGCTCGTGCTCGTCATCATCGCTGCCGCGGGGGGCGCCGCTATCGCGCGCGCGATGCCGACGACGCTACCACCGTCGGCATCCGCGTCGTTCCCCAGGGCGCCATCATGGCGCAACGCAGCGGGTGATTTGAACGTAGTGTCCGGCGTTTCCGGCGGCGATGATGATCGTGTTCGTGCGGAAAGACCCGCGTCGGCTCGAGGTCGTTACGGTGTTGCATCGATGACCGCAGGCGGCGACCGCTCCTCGCGCAGCGCGCCGTTTTCAGGGCTGAACGCCGTCGTCTACGTTGCCGGCGAGGTCGTTCATCCCGGCGTTTACACCTTGGCCGGCACAGCCCGCGCGATCGATGCATTACATGCTGCGGGCGGCCCGACGCATTCAGCCGATATCGTCGCCGTGAATCTCGCGCAGCGCATCGAAGATGGCGCGGAGATTTTTGTTCCAGCCAAGGGCGCCGTTCCGCCGGATGCTGTGGCGGCTGGCGAAATGGACGCGGGCATCGCAGGGCGGTCGCGAAGTCGCGCATCCCATCACCGCAAGCGCCGTAAAGGTACGCGTAACCGTGCATACGCAGAACCCACGGCGTCGGGGCCGACGTCGCGCGTCTCGCTCAATGATGCCGGCGCTGCGGAGTTCGAAACCTTACCCGGCATTGGGCCCGCACTAGCCGACCGGATCGTCACCTTTCGAGAAGTGAACGGCCCCTTTGCCTCGATCGACGAGTTGCTCGACGTGAGCGGCATGACGCAGTCGAAAGTCGATGCCCTCACACCGT
>JALYUD010000113.1 GCA_030853905.1 Vulcanimicrobiota bacterium | reverse complement strand
GTCGAGGCCAGACCGCAGCCGGCGCTGTGGCGCAGCCACTTCGTCCACAGGCGATTGCGCAAAACCAGGCGGCGCCGTTCGAACGGATCGCGCGCGGCGGCGCTCGGATGATGGTGCAGGACCAGTTCAGGATCGTAGACGAGCTGCCATCCGGCTGCTAGCAGATCGAGCGCCAAGAGCGATTCTTCGGCGCCGATGTGGTAGCGGCGGTGGTAGCCGCCGGCCGCGAGAAAAGCCTCGCGGCGGACGACGGCCGCCCCGGCCATGAAGGCCCCGATCGGCCGCCCCGGGCACTCCGTCACCTTCGGCAGGTCGCTGAGCGCCATCGCGCGGCACGCTTCGTCGAGCCGTTCTTCATCGCCGACGAGCACGCGCGCGTTGAGCACCGCGACTTCGGAATATGCGTCGAGCAACGCGGCCGCACGCCGCAGTGAGCCCGGTGCCCACCAGCAGTCGTCGTCGCAGAAAGCGACGTACGGCGTGTCGACGGCGCGGGCGCCGACCGACCGCGCCGCGGCGCCGATGTTTCGCCCGAGCGCGATCGTGCGAACGCCGGGATGCGCCCGCCGCACCGCTTCGATCGTCGCGTCACTCGAACCGTTGTCGACGACGACGATCGGCGGCCGCTGCGGCAGCAAAACGAGTTTTCCGAGAGATTCCAGCAACGTCGTCGCTCGGTTACACGTCGCGATGACGATGCTCAACTCGCCGGTGCGGGCAGTACTCGGCACGATGGTAGGGTTTTACCCCGATGCCGCGCGGTCTTCATCGACTTGCTGGGCTGGGTACATCCGTGTAGCTTCGTAAGCGGCCGGCCGCGGCCAGGAGTTGGTTCGGAGCCGGCAATGCGCGGAGTCCGGCACGCGCTGCTCGCCCGTGACGGAAGGGAAAGGGGGGGCCGCTGCGCCAACGGACGGATAACGACGCATCGATCTCGATGGAGCGACTCATGACTGCATTACTGCGGCAACACGCCGCCAGCGCGTTCGCCGTCCTCTTCGCGCTGGCGGGGTTCGCCGGTGCCTCCGGACCGGCCCGCGCGATTACCTATCACGGTACGCCCGATCTCAAATTGACGGTCGATATGGTCACCGCGGGTACCGGCACGAACGGTTACGATACGAAGCAGCTCTTCGCCGCGATGTACGGAGCCCGCATGCCGGGCGAGGCGCACCGCCTGACGGCGATGTACGGTCCGGCGGCGGTCGCAAATTTTTTCACGCTGATGAATTTCACGGTTGCCGACGTGCTGCGCATGGTCAAGCGCGATAACGTCACCTTACCGGCGGCGGACAGTCCCATCGTCCCGCAGCGTCTCGACAACAGCATCGCGGAGGCCGGACTCGTCGCCGAGGGGCCGCGCGCCGGTCAGTACGACGTCGGTTACATGATCGAGCATCTGATCTCGAACCACTATCATCACGAGTTGATGATGGATCTCGTCCGCAAGTATCCGCGTCGCGAGGTCGCGTCATTCCATAGCGTGCTGGGCACCGTCGTCAAGGACTCCGCTCCGCAAGTTGTATCGGATCACTGAAGGTTACGGGTAGCGCAACTCCCTAGGAGCCTGTCCGCAGGCCGAACGCAACAAATAGGGCGGAGTCGAATCCGGGAGGTCGCCCCCGGGTGCCGTCGCTCCGCTCAAAGACGGACGAGGCGCAACATGCTCGCGATTTCCAAGATCACGCAGGACCAGCCGCAGCCGTACAGCACGCCCCCGGCAACGTCCGTTGCGAAGTGCGCGCCGAGCGCGAGTCGCGACCAGGGAATCCCGACGACGCAAGCGGCGAGCGCGCCATCGAGCACGAAGGCCGGGGCTCCATGGAGCCCCGGAAGGCGCAGTGCCAAGAACAACAGCTCGCCGAAGAAAACGATCGCCGTGGTTGCGTGTCCGCTCGGGTACGACAGATCGGGCTCACGATAGAGCAGCCAACCCTCCGGACGCGTGCGCCGGAAGAGGCGTTTGCAGCCGTTCACCGTCGCCTGCGATGCGGCTTGCGAGCCGAACAACCAGAAAACCGGCGCAACGTGCGCTCCGCTCCGCACGGCAAGCGTCGCGGCGAGTAAGGTGACGGCGACGATCGCCCACCAGCGCCCCAAGGCCGTGAAGACGGCGGCAAGCGGCGTGCCGACGCCCCGCAGCGCCACCGCGGCCACGTCGATCCCGAGCGGTGCCGCGCGCGCCACCCAGATGCCGAGCGCGGCGAAGGCCGCAAAAAAGACGAACGCCGCGACGCCCCACACCGTCGACTAAGGAGCCGTCGGGTTCTGCACCCTTAAGCTGGCGCGTCGGCGAACGCTGCTGGAACGAATACGCGCAGGGCGCGTGGCGCGATACCGAAGCGTACCGGCGTCGAACCGAACTCGTGACCGTCGAGGCTAACGGGCTGCTTCGGTTTCGTCTTGACGACGATCTCCGTTGATGAAAACGAAACGGCATCCCGCAGATGCGTCTGTTGGCCCAAGCCCATCGCGATATACATCTTCGCAACATCGAAGTGCGACAACCCCGTGGTCGTGAAGAAGGCGAGCTTTCCGTCACGGATCGTCGCGTCGGGGGTAATCGGCTGTTCCCCGAAGTAGCGCCCGCTGGCTACGACGATCTGATGCGTGACAAACGCCGTTTTGCCGTCGTCGAAGCGCACGCGCACGCGAAAGGGGCGATGCTGCATGAACGGCACGATCCCGCCGACGACGTACGTCAGCGGGCCGATGATCGGTTTGAGCGCGTGCGGAGCGGCTTCCGCCACTTCGGATGAGAGTCCGATCGTCGCGAAGTTCGCGAAGTGCCGGCCGTCGGCAGTTCCGAGATCGACGCGCGTGCTGCGGCCCGCGGCGATCACGTCCAAAGCGCCTGCTACGTCGTCGGGAACGCTCAACGTTTTGGCGAAACTGTTGCCCGTTCCGAGAGGAAGCACGCCGAGCGTCGTTTTTTTGTGTGCCAGGACGTCGACTGTGGCCGTCATCGTCCCGTCACCACCGCCGACGATGACGATTTCGGCGCCGGCCTTGACCGCACGTTTGACCAGTCGCCGCACCGCCTTATGGTGCGCGACGACCTCGAAGCTCTCCACGCCGATATGGCGCTCTGCAAGCAAACCGGGCAGGGCTTCGACGCACTTCTGCGTGCCGCTGGAATGCTCGTTGACGACGACGAAAACGCTCACGCTACCACAGCTACTAAACGCGCGCGCCGCGTCCGCGAATCAAGTTGACGATAACTAGAACGACCACGACGAAGATCGCGATATGGACGAAGGCGCCGAAGTGCGCTACGAAAACACCGAACACCCAAAAGACGAACAGAACGACGATGATCGCCCATAGGATACCGCCCATTGCCTCCTCCTTTGCAAGCCGCGTTGCGGTCGCGGCTCTGCTGCGTGATGCCCCGCAGTGAGCGGTTTTAACCGCCGGCAGGCAATCGGCGAACGGGTCGATATCCGATGCGGCAGTTCGCAGGAACGCGAAGCGAAGCAAAAAGGGAAGGGGAATGTGCTCCCGATAGGCAGGGGCGTGCGGCTTCGCGCGTATCCGTTCGAGGGCGCCGTTATTGCAGCGGCGCTGGCTCTCGCGCTCGTGCGGCCGCCCGCGGGCTGGATCGAGCGCCGCTACGCCAACGGCCTCTACCCGCAGATCGACCGCGCAATCCGCGGCGCAACCGGGCCCGTGCCGATCTGTGTCGGCGACGTGCTTTTCGTGATTGCGGTCGTGGGATTGCTGGCCTATTGGTCGTTCACGCTCACGCATACCCGAGAGCGGTTACGGCACGCCGGGCGCGCAGCAGTACGAACGCTTGCCGTCTTTGCGTTCATCTTCGTGTGGTTCGAGATCGGTTGGGCGCTGAATTATTCACGCATCCCGCTGGCCGCAAAAATTGTCGTTCACCCGCGCCGCACCGACGCGCCCGCCGTCAACGGCTTTGCGAATCACGTCGTCGATGAACTGTCGCGCGAGGCAGACGCAGCCCATCGGGAGCATGCCCGCTTGATGCGTCGCGACCCGCACGACGACGATGCTTTCGTGCCGCTGCTCAAACCGACGTTCGAGGCGACGATTCACCGGCTAGGCGACGTTGACCCATTCTCATCGGTTCGCGTCAAGCCGACGATGTTCCAACCGTTCTTCGCCGTGTCCGGAACGTCGGGCTTCACCGATCCGTGGACGCACGAGGTCAATATCGACGCGGGCGCGTTTTTCTTCGAGCGTCCGATGTACTACGCGCACGAGTGGGCGCATATCGCCGGGTTCACGGACGAGTCGGAGGCCAACTTCATCTCCGCGATCGCCTGCACGCGATCGCACGATCCGCTCCTGGCCTACTCGGGCTGGCTGCTCGTCTGGTTCAACCTGCCGCAGGACGTTGTGGTCACGCATCCGATGCGCCGCCTCGCCTACGACGACATCATGGCCGTCCGGGCACGCTACTTCGCGCGCATCAACCGCAACGTCGAGCACGCTTCACGAGACGCATACGACCATTATCTGAAGTCGAACCATGTCGCGGCCGGCTACGCCAGCTACGGCTTGTTCGTGCGCTGGATGACGGGCGCCGACTTCGATTCAATAGGTCTCCCCATTGTGAAGCCGACACCCGCCGCTGCTATACGCGGGCGCCGCGTCCGGTGATGATGTTATAGATCAGCAGGATGACCGCAATGACCAAGGCGATCCAGATGAAGCTGCCGAGATGCGCCAAAAAGAACCCGAATATCCAGACCAAGACTAAGATGACGATGATTGCCCACAGTATTCCGGCCATCGAACCTCCCTTTCGCGTGCGTCGTTGGTTACTTATCCAGCTCGAAGGAGAAGTTAACCTCCTTTGGGACGGCCGTAGCGGAACGGCGGCGGAGCGGCGCACGGCATCCGATTATCTTCGACGTTGCGCTTCGATCGCGATCCGGCCGGGCTGCAGAAAACGGGCTGCCGTGACCGCCTTTATGCGGCGCGTTTCGCCCGCCGCGGCGAAGCTGTCGGAGCGGGTACGCTGTTGGCATGCACGACGAACGTGACGAGCGTCCCGACGCGGACACCGAGCCCGATCCCGACGCAGTCGTGGCGCCCGACGACCCCAGTCTAACCGAATACGACAAAACGATCGCGGATTCGTTCCCGGCCAGCGACCCGCCGGCTCAACCATAGCCGGGCGGTCGTCAAGCGAAGCGTTGTTCGGCGACGTATCGTTCGGCGGTGTTTGCAGTCGAGTGGCGACGGTAGATCGTTGTGACGAAACCGGTTTCGCGGCTCCAATCGTGAATGGCGAAGCCGGGTGATTCGCGACGGATGCCGAGGATGTGACGTTCGAAGAGCTCGGGCACGAATTGAGGCGCGGTACTGGGCGCGCTGATCGCCATGGCGTGCCGCCAGCTGCGCGTTTTAACCGTATGGATGTGGCCGCACAGGACGCGGCCGACGTGCGGCGCATCGTCGAGAACGCGGCGCAAGCGGGCGGCGCCGCGAAATCCGAACACGTCGAGATAGTGAAGTCCGGAACGAAACGGCGGTTGATGGATCGCGACGATCGTCGGACGCGTCGGTTCCTCCGCGAGGCGGCCGCGTAGCCAGGCGAGAGCGGCGCCGTCCAGTTCGGCCCCGGGCGAGCGCGGACGGGTGACGTCAAGGCCGATCACGCGCACCTCGAATGCGTCGGAGACGAACCGCATGCGCGGCTCGCGTGAGTCGCCGAACGCAGGCGACGGCACGATGCGGCGAAGCTGGGCGGCGTCGTCGTGGTTTCCCGGGACGACGACGTACGGCAGCCGTAGTTCTGCCATCGCGGCGGTGAACTGTTCGTATTCCTGCGGGGTGCCGCTATTGGCGAGATCGCCCGTGACGATCGCAAAGACCGGCGCGGGTTCCAGCGCCGCAGCGGACGCGATCGCGTCGCGCACGTAAGCGGCGGTGTCGCTGCCGCAGTAGTGTTCCCCTCGGGCGACGACGTGCGTATCGGTCAACTGAAGAATGCGGCAACTCACCGCCGGAATCGTGCGCTTACAACGATGCGACGAAGGCTTCGATGCGCGCCGCGATTGCCCGCGGCTGCTCGAGTGGGACGTAGTGACCCGCCTCGGCAACGATCTCGAGCCGGCTGCCCGCGATGACGTCGGCCACGCTTGCGCGCACCCACTGCGGCGTCATCGGCCGGTCGTGCTCCGGTGCGATTACGAGGGTCGGGCTCTCGATCGTGCGCGCTTCGGCTTCGAACGACAAGCGCGACCATGAATCGAAGCTTTCGAGCGCCACGCGCGGGGGAGCGGTCGCCGCGGCGCCGCGCAGCAGTGCCGTGATGTGCGGCGGCGGCTCGCGATAGGTCAGTTTCGCCAGCCACGCGTTCGTCTTTACCGGATCTCCGACCGTCGCGCGGAACATCGCTTCGAGTTGCGGCGAGAATTCCGGGCCGCGCGCCGCCACCGGCGCGACCAGAACCAAGCCTTCGACCGCTTCGGGGCGGTCGATCGCGAAGCGTTGCGCGACTGCCGCACCCATCGAATGTCCCACGACGACCAGCGGATCGAGATCGAGCGCGGCCAGCAGGTCGGAGAGATCGTTGGCGAACGCGTCGACCGTATACGGTCCCGGCGCCGCATTGGAGCCGGCGAAACCGCGCAAGTCGACCGAAATCGTCCGCCAGCGCGCCGTTAATTCGTCGATCACGAGCGTCCAAATGGCGCCGGCGCCTTGCCAACCGTGCAAGAAAAGCAGCGGCGTCCCGCCCTGCGGACCGCGATCGAGATAGGCGAGCGCGGCGCCGTCCGAAGCGTGATACGTCGGCACGTCGCGCTACTCGCTGCCGCTCCGCGTGCGATCGCGATAGGCGGCGATTGCAGCCAAGAACGTCTCGCCGAATTCCGCGAGCTTCTTGTCGCCGACGCCCCCGATGCGCCGCAGCTCGACGGCGTTGGCTGGAACGTCGCGCGCCATCGCCCGCAAAGCCGTATCGGGAAAGATCACGTACGCGGGAACGTCCTTCGCATCGGCGACGCGCCGCCGCACGATGCGTAATTCCTCGAACAGCGTCGTGTCGACCTCACCCTCGCCGCCGGCTGCCGCAGGCTCTTCGCGTGACGCAGCGATGGAACGCGCTTTTACGGGAGCCGGCGCTTCCGGCGCCGCCGTCATCAGAACCGTGCCGCGCTCAAGCAGCGTGCGCCGTCCCGACGCCGTCAGTTCGAGGGTGCTGCGGAGTCCCGCAGTTTGGCACAGCAAGCCCAGACGGACGAGCTCGCGACCGATGACGAGCCAACGCTCGCGCGCAAATTCTTTGCCGATTCCGAAGGTGGTCAGCGCGTCGTGATTCCAATCGCGCACGTTCTGCGTTGCTTTGCCGACAAGGATGTCGACGAGGTGATTGAGCCCGACCGAAAAGCCGCCGGCCTGCCGCACGCGAACGACGTTGGAAAGGAATTTCTGGGCGACGACGGTGCCGTCGAAACGGACGCGCGGCGCGCGGCAGTTGTCGCACCCTGCGCAGGGAACGCGCTCGAGCGATTCGCCGAAGTGGGCCAGCAGCACGCGTCGCCGGCAGTCCGCGGTTTCCGCATAGTGCTGCATCAAACGCAAACCCGCCAGGGCGTGGTCGCGTTCGCGCTCATCCTGCTTTTCGTCGATGAAGGCGAGCTGCTTGGCGATGTCCGAGGCGCTGTAAAACAAGAGACAATCGGCCGTGAGTCCGTCGCGGCCCGCACGACCGGTTTCCTGATAATACCCTTCGATATTCTTAGGCAGATCGTAATGCACGACGTAGCGCACGTTCGACTTGTCGATTCCCATGCCGAAGGCGATCGTCGCGCACATGACGCGTGCATCGTCGCGCACGAAGCGTTCCTGATTGTGCGTCCGCACGCGTGCGTCGAGGCCAGCATGATACGGCAGCGCGGCAATGCCGCCATCGCGCAATTTTTCCGCCAGCCCGTCGGCTTGGCGACGGCTTGCGACATAGATGATGCCGCTCTCTTTGCCGCGCTCGCGCACGAAGCCCAGCAGCCGGCGGAACGTGTCGCCTTTGGGCAGCACGCGATAGACCAAATTCGGTCGATCGAAGCTGGCCACGTAGCAGCGCGGATCGCGCAGACCCAAAAGGCTGACGATGTCGCTGCGTACGCGGTCGGTCGCCGTCGCCGTCAAGGCGAGCATCGGGACGTCCGGGAAGTTCGTGCGAAGGGAGCGCAGCCGGCGGTAGTCGGGGCGGAAGTCGTGGCCCCATTCGCTGATGCAGTGCGCTTCATCGATCGCGAAGCGCGCCACATTCCAGCGTCGCAAATCGCCGATCACGGCCGGAAGGGCGAGCCGTTCGGGCGCGAGGTACAGCAGCCGGTACACGCCGTGATCCTGCCCAAAAATGCGCCGCTGCAACTCGCCGGGCTCGAGGGTCGAGTTGAGACACGTCGCCGGGA
>JALYUD010000037.1 GCA_030853905.1 Vulcanimicrobiota bacterium | reverse complement strand
GGAATCGCGGCCGGGACGTCTCTGATCGGCGTTCCACCGGCGGCTGCGGCTGAAGCCAGCGAGGCAGCGGAAAGGTTGAGGTTGGCAACGTCGCCGGGGTTGAACTGGCCGGCCTTGAGCTTCTGACCGATCGAGGCGAAGGAACCACTCAAGTTTTGCAAACCGCCGTCCAGTTTTTGCAAGAGCGGGTCTTTGCTCGTGCGCGCGATCTTTTCGGAGACGCGAACTTCATGCACGGCAAACAGCAGCGCCGCGCCGCCCTTGACGATCGTCGCGACCCGGTGCGGCGCCCCTGAAGCAAACGCGCCCTGTTCGTACGGGCGCATCACCCAATGATGAAAGCAGAAGTATGCAATGCCCAAATGCGCCGCAAAGCGTGTCTTATCAAGAAACGCCTCCGAACGCCCAAGCGACCCCGCAACCAAAGCGACAGCCAACGCCGCAACAAACGTTACCTTCTTCATAAACTCGCCTCACTTCACTCGAAAAGAGTTTCTAACACGTACGCTAAAGGCTCGGATTTAGTGCGTGGCTAGGAGCCTAGGGCCGCAGTGGCCTAGTCGCCATAAGGCCCGTAGGGACGACGTCCACGCGCTAAATCCGAGCCTTTAGCGAAGGACGTCGATTGAGTTTTCGCCTGTTGCGAACCAGATCGATGCGTTATCACTGCCGACGGCGATGCCCCCGTTGTTGGTGCCGCCCTTGAAGAAGGTCACTCGGCCCGCCGGTGAAACACGGGCCACGGTTCGCGTCGCGGTGACCCAGAGGTTACCGTCGGGCCCGGGAACGAGGTTCGTCGGCGACGGGATGTTCGTGCGCCATTGCGTGATCGCGCCGGCCGTCGTGATGCTGCCGATGACGTCGGCGGACGGTTCGGTGAAATAGAGTGTGCCATTGCGCCCGGGCGTGATGCCGCTGGGCGCGGCATCGAGCGGACCATACTCCGTAACGTGGCCGGCCGTTGTGATCGTGCCGATCTTGATCGTCGACGGGTTCGTGTACCAGAGTTTACCGTAAGCGGATTCGATTGCGCGAATCGCGCTTGGAGCGTTCGGTGTTTGCGGGATCGAATACTCGACGAGTTGACCGTCGGGGTGCGCCTGGAAGATCGATCCGGTTCCGCCTTCCCAGAGGTTGCCGTCGGGGCCGGTCGTCAGCGCGCCGAGTGAGAGCGGCAGTCCGGCATCGAGCGTCTTGACGGAGCCGCCTGCGTCGGGAACTCTCGCCAGAACCGTGCCGGCCGCATAGGCGAAGTACAGCGCCGAGTCGCGCGGCGTAAGCTGATCGACTGCGGCCGGCAACGCATAAACGGCGAGGACCTTACCGCGCGGCGACATCTTGACCAGATCGTTTCCGGCAGCAACGTACATGTTGCCGTCGGAGCCCGCGACGACGGACGACGTCGGTCCCGGCAACGGATATGAAGACAGTTTGGGGTTCGATAAAACGCTCGCGCCGGCCGCCCCTGCATAGCCCAGGGCCGCCACAACGGCGAATGCCGCTGCGCAGGAACGTATCGTCACAGAGGGCCGCCGACCGTAGAAACGCATAGTCCGCAAAGATTCGGCCTCTGGAGGCCCCACCTCCTCGCGGTCTCTGCTAAATTCGCGTAGAAAACGGTCGAGCCGGCCGCCGGACGCATCAGCGCGTCGTCGCGCGCTTCCAGACGAAATAGACGGGGGCGCCGACCAAGAGCACGCCGAGCCCGATCAACGTGTCGCCCGGAAAGGCGACGTACGTGTTGATCAGCACGGCGAAGCTGACGATGATGAAGAAGATCGTCGTGTACGGATGTCCGGGAATGCGGATGCCCTCGCCGGCGTGCGACCCGCTGCGCCGGCGAAAGATGATCAGCGCCCCCGCGGCCAGGCCGAGGAACACGAAATCGATCGAGGTCACGTAGTTGAGGATTTGATCGTAGCGCCCGGAGAGCGCGATCACGATCGCGACGACGCCTTGCACGATGACCGCGACGATCGGCACTTGCGAGCGCGGATGCACCCACGCGAGCGCTTTGAAAAAGCTGCGATCCTGCCCCATTGCGTAGTAAATGCGCGGCGACGTCAGCATGTTGTTGCTCATGAAGCCTAAGGTCGAGAGCGCGATGCCGACGGCGATGATGCGGCCGCCGAACGTGCCGAAAGCCGCGCGCATGATGTCCGACGCGGGCGTCGCGGTCGCCGCCAGACCCGCGGAACCCAAGACGCGCAGACCGACGACCGTCACGCCGACGTACAGCGCGACGACGGCGGCGATGCCCCAGACGAGCCCGAATGGTAAGGTCCGCTTGGGATCTTTGAGTTCGCCGTCGACGAATGCCGCAGTTTGAAAACCGTCGTAAGCGAACAGTACGGGAATCATCGCTGCGCCGAAGGCGACGAGCATCGTGGTCGACCCTAGCGGCACCGAAGCCGCATGGATTGCGCCGTGCGCCGCGGGAGCGACGAACGCGCCGGCCACGATAAGCGCGACGATCACGGCGCCCTTGAGCACCATCAACAGGTTTTGGGCGTTGCTTCCTTCGCGGACGCCGAGGCAATTGATCGCGGTCAAGATTGCGATCGAGCCGACGCCCCACAGCGCGGGCGATGCGCCGCCGGGTATTGCCGGCGCGACGTATGCGCCGAACGTGATGGCGGCCGCGGCGATCCCGCCGCTCTGACTGATCAAGAGCGCGGTCCAGCCGTACATGAAGGCGACGACAGGATGATACGCGTCGCGCAGATACCCGTACAAGCCGCCGCTCGAGGGACGGCGCCACGCCAGTTCGGCGAAGATGAATGCGCCGATCAGCGCGACGATTCCGCCGAACACCCAGGCCGCGAGCACCAGCGGCGCAGCATGAACGCGTGCGGCGACGACGGAAGGCGTGCGGTAAATTCCCGAGCCGATCACGCCGCCCATGACGATCAGCGTTGCGTCGACGACGCCCAGTTTTCGCGCGAGTTTGACGGGCCCCGCAGCCGCGCCGGGGAGCGCGCTGCTCACCGGCCGAGCAGGTCGCACAGCGCGATCCCATCGCGCTGGAACGGCGTCGTCAGCACGATCGTCGTTTTGGTGCGCGCGATGCCGGGAAGCGCTTTGAGCCGCGCCAGGCACTCGTCGAGATGCGCGGTCGAACGGGTGATCACTTTGAGGATGAACGTCTCTTCCGCCGCGACGCTGTGAACTTCGAGTACTTCGGGCAGTGTGCCGATCATGCGATAGAAGGCCTCATAGTTGACGTCGCTCGTCGTATAGGCGCTGACGAAAGCCGTCAATCCGAGCCCGAGCTTGCGCACGTCGAGGCGAGCGCCGTATCCGCAGACGTAACCACGCGCTTCCAGCCGCCGCAAGCGTTCATGCACTGCCGGCGCTTTGAGATCGATCGACGCTCCAAGTTCCGCTAAGGTGGAACGCGCATGCCGCTGCAGTGCGTCTAGTAGGCGCACGTCGGTTTCATCGATGTTCGCGTCCAACGAGATCCGGCTCTTTCTGGCAACGTGTCGGCTTCGCGCGATCTCCAACGGATTCGGCGAAAGCCGCCCCGGCGGATTGCGCCGTACCGAATCCGCCGCAGCATGGCGTCGCCCCTTTGGAGAGGAACGTAGCGGCTCGTGTTCTCACGCATCACCGGGACGCTCGCCGAACGCGCCGCAACGTCGGTGCTCCTCGACGTCGGCGGATTGGGCTACGACGTCGTCGTGCCGCCGTGCGTCGCGGAAAAATTGCCTGCTTCGGTCGGCGAACGGCTGACCTTAGAGATTCACCCCGCCTTCAACCTCGAGGGGAACAGCGGCCGCTTCACCTTCTTCGGCTTCACGAACGCCGTCGAACGCGAATTCTTCGAGGCGCTGATATCGGTCGCGAGCATCGGACCGAAAACGGCAGCTCGGGCGTTCTCGCACCCGATGGCGCGCATCGCGCAGGCGATCGAGGCCGGCGATCACGCATTCCTGGTGAAGCTTCCCGGCATCGGACAGCAAAAAGCGCGTGACATCGTCGCCAAGCTGCAAGGCAAAGTGACGAAATTCTTGCTGATCCGCGACGCCCAACCGCGGCCTGCAGAACCGATTCCGGATTTCGCCGAAGAGGCGCTGCTCGTGCTCGTGCAACTGTCCTACCGCCGCTCCGAAGCCGAAGCGATGATCGCAGAAACGCTTGCCGCTGCGCCTCACATCTCCGATGCGGAAGCATTGCTGAACGAAGTGTACCGCCTCAAAAACCGCGTCCAACCATCGTAAGAGACACCAGAGACATCGGCCGCGCGTCGCGCTAAAGGGGGGACATCGGGGAGTGTCACCGCCCCGATTTCAAAGGGGGCCATCGGGGGGTGTCACCGCCCCGATTTCAAAGGGGCCATCGGGGGGTGTCACCGCCCCGATTTCAAGGGGGCCATCGGGGGGTGTCACCGCCCCGATTTTAACGGGGCCATCGGGGGGTGTCACCGCCCCGATTTCAACGAGAGCGCACGAATATGCGGCTGCAAGCAGTCGAGGTCGGTATCGCGAAGCCCCAAGCGTGAACGAAAAGCGGGTCACGCGCAAAATCGTGTTGGGCGGAGGCGATGCGGAGCGGGTCGTGACGCCGGCGGAGACCGTCGAGGAAGCGTTTTTAGCGACGTCGCTGCGGCCGCGTTCGTTCGGCGAGTATGTCGGACAGCAGGCGCTGGTCGACAACTTGACGATCGCGATCGATGCCGCGAAACGGCGCGATGAACCCCTCGAACACATTCTTTTCTATGGACCGCCGGGCCTGGGCAAGACGACCTTGGCGGCGCTGATCGCGCGCGATCTCGGGCGTGCGCTGCGGCCGACGTCGGGGCCGACGCTCGACAAGCCTAAAGACCTCGTCGGCATTTTGACGTCGCTGCAAACCGGCGACGTGTTGTTCATCGACGAGATCCATCGCCTCGGCGCGGTCGTCGAAGAGTTCCTGTATCCGGCGATGGAAGATTTTCGCGTCGATATCGTGATGGATAGCGGCGCGTACGCCAAGACTTACAAGATTCCGGT